>NZ_ATDO01000115.1:0-87768 GCF_000445085.1 Sphingobium sp. HDIP04
GCCTTATCTGGACAGTCTGCACCGTGCCTGACGCACCATTGAACGGTATGCTTTGGCGCGACGCAGGGGGGCATCAGGCCGGATGAAGCGCTATCCATAAGCTGGCGTAATCCGGCCTGATGACCACCGTCCCGCAGGCGCGCAACGTGTGCGATCTGGAGTCGGGAGGGGGTCCGGGGGAGGGACTGACAAGCTGTGGATAATTCAGGTGCGTCGATCGTCATTCAGGAGCGCCGGACGGCGGATGGCCTGGACTCCTACATCCCGGTAATTCTGCGTGATGGTGCGATCTATGATCTCCACCTTGAGCGCTACTTCCTCGATTTGCCGCTGAACGGTTCGCGTTCGCGACACTCGTTGCGCGCCCATGGTTATGATGTTCTGGTCTGGGTTCGCTTTCTCGCTTCGGCCCGCGGCAAGTCTGTCTGGCAAGCCGATGCCGATGATGTCGGTGCCTATCATCGTGCCCGGCGGCGCAGCGATGCTGAGTTCCGGATTTCTGCATCGACGTGGAACCGGGCGATTGCCTCGCTCGACAAGCTTTATCGATGGGCCGAACGGGAGGGGCTGATCGAGCGTACACCTTTTACGCATCGTCAGGTCTGGCGACGATCGCACGATGGGCGCCGTGCGGCGGTCACGGGCCGCAATAACGCCTATGAGCGCGCAGCCCGTCGTTCCGACGTCCGTTTCATCGATCTCACCGATTACCGCGCCTTCCGGGAAGTTGGTTTGCGCGGCCTGACCGTTGAAGGGACCGAGCGTCCTGGAGCGCGTGACCGCAATGGCGCGCGCAACGCGCTGTTCGCCGATCTGCTGGTCACCACCGGCCTGCGCCTGGAAGAGGCATCCCACTTGCTCGCAGCTGAGATTCCGGTTTGCGACGCCCGCTCGGAACGTCAGCGGCGGGTCGAGCTTCCGGCGGCACTCACCAAGGGTGACAGGGGGCGAAGCATGCTGCTGCCGCGCCGCTTGTTGCCGGTGTTTGACGCCTACATCGCCGTTGAGCGAGCCGCAGCCGTCGCCAAGTTCGCACAGCGCCGTGGCTGGGAAGCCATCGACCGCCCGATCTTCATCCACAGCCCCTCATTCGGGCAGCGTGCATTGCATCTCGTTGGCGGTGGCACGATGGACATAGAGGTCGTCACACCGGATGAACGCGCAAGGCTTGTTATTTGCGCTGACGATGGAACGCCGCGCGAAGCCGCGGTCCTCTGGCTGACCGAGGTGGGCCATCCTGTGTTGCCCAACTCGTGGGAAGCGATCTTCGCACGGGCGAGCCGCCGCTGCACGGACGCCGGCATCCCGGTCCGGCTTAGCCCCCATCAACTCCGGCATTCCTTTGCAGTCCACATGCTTGCCATGCTGATCCAGCGCCGCCTCGCCGACGCAGCGGCACCAGTGGGCGCCATGGAAGGTTATCGCCAGCTGGTCGGCGATCCGCTTCAACAGGTCCAGCGATTGCTTGGCCATTCGAGCCTCGCGACGACCTCTATTTATCTCGATCACCTCGCCACGCGTGCCGATACCGTTGATGCGGCAGTCGAAGAACTGCTGGCACTCGTACCAGGCTATCTTCGATCATGACCGCTGCTCCACGCAAAGGACGCAAGGTCAGCTTCGCGGCAGATACGGCTGCGCCCCAAGCCGATCCATGGTCGCAGATCAGCACGCTGCGCTTCATGATTCATCCCTTATATGGCGGCGAGCTGCTCGTCGATTTCACGGGCTTGCGGCCACGCGGCCTGGCGCTCGCATTTGCCCGGAGCCTGTTCATGCTGGCTGCTCCGCGCGGCCCCATCATGGTACGTTCGTCGCTCAAGACATACGCCAACCAGCTGCCAAGCTTCTTTTCCTACCTGGCCGGGACAGGCGACGGGATCAACGGCCCTGCTGACCTTCGTGCCCATCACATTGATGGATTTGAGACATGGCTCAGCGCGCAGGGCAAGTCTTGCGTGCATGGACCAACCTATGTCGCCAAGGTCGTTTCCGTCCTTCGTCGCATCGCGGACGACAGCCCCGAGCTTGTCGATTGCGGCTTGCGGGAACGACTGCGCTACGTCAGCTCACACGCACACGTTCGTTCCCGTCCACGCGATGCCTACAGTCCGTATGTAGCCCGCCAGCTGCGCGATGCGGCACGCGCGGATATCGCTGCGATCGAGGCGCGCTTGCGGTCGGGGCCGCAGTTCGATGAGGTGCCGCAGATCGATGGCGCATATTGCAAAGCCCATGCTGCCATCGAGACATACGGTGTTCTGGGCTACCGTGATCCCACGTTTCAGAGCCTGTACAAGCTGCGCAAAAAGCGCGATCTCACCAGTGACAGGCTTAACCTGAGCCTCCACGCAGCCCACTATCTTACTGCCGACGATATCGTCCCGCTTCTTGTTCTGCTCTTAATCGAGACAGGGCTTGAGCTGGAGTGCTGCAAGTCGCTCACCCTCGATTGTCTGCGCAATGCCGCAGGGGGTACCGTCGATATCGCCTACACCAAGCTGCGGGCACACGGTGCCGAGCACAAGACAATCCGGGTGCGTGATCGCGGCTCATCCACCGCTGGCGGTCTGATCCGACGCATCATCGCCCTATCGTCCAAGGCCAGGGTCCATAACTCCAGCGATAACCTTTGGGTCTATTTTCAGCCGGGCGAGATCACCGCAGGTATTCGTCAACTGCGCTTGAAGGTCAGTGCCTGGACGCAGCGCCATTGTATTACCGATGATCAGGGTAAACCGCTCCACCTGTGTCTTTCGTATCTGCGCAAGACGCACAAGGCCTTGTGGTATCTCAAGACCGAAGGCCACATGGCCCGCTTCGCCGTAGGTCATACCGTCGATATCGCGGCACGGCACTACGCCGATATTCCCTCCCTCAGACCGCTGCACGAGCAAACCGTGGCAGATGCCCTCGAAGAGGTGCTCGCTGGTCCAATGATCCTGCCTCCTCAAGACGAGGACCGGCTGCGCGGCGAGTTGGCAAGCCCTGATCCCGATGATGGGGGCATTTCAACCGCACTGCTCAATGGCGAACAAGACGTCTGGCTTGCAAGCTGTGGCAACTTCTATTCCAGTCCCTTCGCATCCGCCGGCACGCCATGCCCTACACCGTTCTGGGCCTGCCTCGATTGCCGCAACGCGGTCATTACCGCGCGCAAGCTGCCTGCCATTCTCACCTTTCTCTCCTTCGTCGACGCTCAGCGGATCGGCCTGAGTGCTGCTGATTGGACCGCCAAGTTTGGTCATGCCCATGATCGCATCGTTCAGCAGATTCTGCCTGCCTTCGCCGAAGACGTCGTGACAAGGGCCCGTGCGCAAGTCGCGAACGACCCTCCCACGGTCTATCTGCCGCCAGAGGCACGGGCATGACCGTTGTCCAGCTTCTGGCGGAGAGCGACGATGAGCGCGATGCCCTCCCTGTGCTTATGTCCGCGCCTTTGCGCCCCGGCTGCGATCGCGCGCATATTTCACGATACGGCGATCCAGTGTGGGATCTGGCTCCCGGCGTATTTCGCGACAACGCGCGGCGCTGCCATGTCACGGTACATTTCGGCGGTATCAAAGACCCATCCATTGCTGATGCCCTGCGCCAGATTCTCCATGCGCGGCTCAATGTCGATCTCCCCGGTCACCGTTCGCGGCTTGAGCCGGCCGGGGTGCGCGGCGAGGCCAACCGGACCTTGCGCTTTTTCGACTTCGTCAAGGCTCAGCTGGGGCGTTTCGATCTCGCCCGGGTCGATCAGGCTCTGGTCGATCGCTACGCCGGAGCCTTGCGCCTAGCCGGGCTGCGCCCAGTTGCAGCGGCAGCGCTGCTGCGGATCGTCTTTGACCTGCACGAGTTGCAGCATCATCTGCCGACTGCGCGCCTGTCCTTCGAACCGTGGCCGGGACGAAGTCCGTTTTCCGTGGCGGGCGCAAAGCATATTGCAGGGGAGAACCGGACGCCGCGCATTCCTGAAGCGATCATGACGCCGCTGCTCTCCTGGTCGTTGCGCTACGTGACCTGCTACGCAGGCGATATCCTTGCCGCACGGGCAGAACTCGATTGCCTTGAAGCAACGCGCAACCGTCTGATTGCCGCTGAGGAAGGTCTGGATCCCGCTGTTCGTCGGTTACGGCAACGCCAACGCCTCCTCGACTATGTTGCATCCTTGCGGCAGCATGGGCGCGGCATTCCGATCTGGACCACGGCACATAACGGCGCAACGCGAACAGATCCGCAAACCGGCGCCGTCACGCCGCCGATCAACTACCACCTGATCCACCTCCATGCCGGTATCAACGCGCAGGCCGAACCTGCCATGCACCTTGGCCTGGCCACGGGTGCACCAGACCTCATCGCCGCTGCCATCGCAGAACTCGGCACCGAGATTGGCGGCATGGATACGCCCAATTCTGCCGATCCCGATACGGGCATGCCTTGGCGCACCCGCTTCGATGCCAAGGTTTTGCCCCTCGAGGAAGTCATGCTGCAGTCCGCAGCCTATATCGTATGTGCCTTTCTCTCAGGCATGCGGGACAGCGAGATCCAAGCCATGAGGCGGGGATGCCTGTCTATTACCAAAGCCGAAGACGGTACGATCTTGCGGCATCGTATCAAGTCCACTGCTTACAAGGGCAAGCGCGGCGGCGGCGAGGAGACCGAGTGGGTTACCATCGCGCCGGTCGCTGAAGCCATCGATGTCCTCGAACGCCTTTCCGCGCGGGCGGGACAAGCGCGCGGAACAACGACCCTGTGGCCAGTCCTCACGCTTCGGGCCAATACCAAGACGCACGTCTCTGCAGAGATAGTCCGGCAACTCAACCGGTTCCGCGATCACCTCAATGACCACTTCGGATCCGCGCAGGCACCCGTCATTCCTGCCGGACCCGACGGCCGACCATGGCGTCTGACAACGCGTCAGTTTCGCCGCACAATCGCCTGGCACATCGCCAACCGGCCCTTCGGAACAATTGCCGGCATGATCCAGTACAAGCATGCGAGCGTTGCGGCTTTCGAAGGCTATGCTGGCAGCAGCCGGTCCGGATTTCGGGGAGAGATCGAAGCCCAGCGTGCGCTTGGCCAGATTGACGATATCCTTGTCTACTTCGACGAGCGGCAAAGTGGCGCACGCCTTGGCGGACCTGCCGCGAACAGGGTCGGAGTTGTGCTTGATACTGCCGCCCACGAGTTGGCGCCGCTACCTGCCATGATTGCCGACCGTCCACGTCTGCGCACCATGCTGGGCAGTCTCGCGCGGACATTGCATGTCGGCCCGCTGGCCGATTGCTTCTTTGATCCGGCAACCGCCCTGTGCCTGAACCGGAGTTCGGAGCCAGGCGCAAGCGGGCCAATGATCTCCATGTGCGAACCGGTCCGCTGCCCCAATGCCTGCATCGCCGAACGGCATCGCCCGGCATGGCAGCGCGGTGCTGATGAGGCACGGTTGTTGTTGCGCGAGAAGCGGCTTCCAGAGCCGCAGCGGGTGACGCTTCAGGCCGAGGTGGCCAGAATCCAGCGTGTTCTTGAACAGATCGCACCGGGTACCGCCACACCGCATAACGGTATGGCGGGAGAGGAAGAGGAGGCGGGTTTGCGGGTGACGGATTGAAGGAGCGGAAGACAGTTTCCCTCCGCCCGTCGTGGAGACCTGCCATGTCCCGATCCTACCCTGCGACGCCGCGAGCCGACGTTTATTCGCGCATCACCACCGAGATTGTATCTGCCATCGAAGCCGGGGCCGGCGATTGGCGCATGCCCTGGCACCATGATGGCGCTGCCACCACCAGGCCGCAGAACGTCACCTCTCGCCGCCGCTATCGCGGCGTCAACGTGCTCGCGCTCTGGATCGCAGCCGAAGCGGCTGCCTATTCCAGCGGTCTTTGGGGGACCTATCGCCAGTGGGCATCGCTTGGCGCACAGGTCCGCAAAGGTGAACGCGGAACGACGGTTGTGTTCTGGAAACAGGCCGCATCGCGCGCCGATGATGATCATGACGATGGCGAAGCCGGACCCGGCCGCATGTTCGCGCGGGCCTTCACCGTGTTCAACCTCGCCCAGGTCGAGGGCTATGAACCCCCACCTGTCGCAGTTCTACCCGAGGGCGAGCGGTTCGGGCACGCCGAAGCTTTCGTCGCGGCCCTCAAGATCCCGATCACCGAGGGCGCCTACGATGCGCACTACCGGATCGACCTCGATCACATCTTCATGCCGACCTTTGCCTCGTTTCGGGATGCATCAGCACAGATGGGCACGCTTTTGCATGAGGCGGCCCACGCCACAGGGGCAAAGCACCGGCTCGACCGCAACTTTGCCGAACGTTTCAAGCGCGACAGCTTGGCGATCGAGGAAATTTGCGCTGAACTGACCGCATCGTTCGTACTCGCCGACCTCAGGATCGCTCACCATCCGCGGGCCGATCATGCCGCCTACGTAGCATCGTGGTTGCGCGCACTCAAAGACGACCCTCGCGCCATCTTCACCGCCGCCAGCAAGGCGCAGGCGGCCGCCGATTGGATGCACGCCCAGCAGCCCCAGCCTGAGGAGATCGCCGCATGATAAGCGCCCCGAAAATTTGCGGTAGAAGTCACATTAGGGCTGGACTGTCAGGATATGTCGCCGAACAGGCTGCAGCTTTCAGTTGCGCCGCGCTCGGGATCGTGCCGACCGTCCGCCATGCCGATTATATCGGGTCGTGGTTGGAGGTCATGCGCGAGGATTCCCGCGCCATTGTCCGCGCGGCCTCGCAGGCCAGCAAGGCGGCGGACTGGCTGCTGTCGTATCTGCCTGCCGAGGACACCGGGGAGCCGGATGCGAGCGAAACCGACCGGAGGGCTGCGGCATGATCCTCCTGACCGGCGCACAGCGAGACCGTCTGCTGGCGAATGGTCGCCAGCGCGATCAGGATCACATCCCGGTCGTGAAGTTCTTCAATCCCATCGGTGAAGGCGTCTGGCTCGCTACCGAACTGGATGAGGATGACGACATCATGTTCGGCCTGGCGGATCTCGGCCATCCCGAACTGGGTTCGTGGAGCCTTGGCGAGATGCAGTCAGTCCGGCTGCCCTTCGGCATGGGCATCGAGCGCGATCTGCTGTTCACCGGCGATTTCCCGATCTCGGTCTGGGCCGAGGCCGCCCGCGAGACTGGCAGCATCCGCGCCGCCGAGCGTCTGCTCTACCGCGTCGGCGCGAGCTTTGCCCGTACATCCGTCGATGCGGAAAACCGGAGTGCCTGATTTCCGGGTTTCAGGTTCTGTGGCTGGCGTCGCTCTCTTCAGAGGAAGAGGGCGGCGCTTCGCTTCGTGACGGGCTGATAGCCGGAGAGAGAGGCTCACCGGCGTCCGTCATGGAGTAACTGAGATGGCCACTGCCGTTCAGAAGATCACCCTGTCGTCCTCGCGCGACATTCCTTTCAACAAGCTGGTGCTCAGCCAGTCCAACGTCCGGCGCGTCAAGGCCGGGATATCGGTCGAGGAACTGGCCGAGTCCATCGCCCGCCGCGGCCTGATCCAGTCCCTGCATGTCCGCCCGGTCGTGGATGCCGAGGGCAAGGAAACCGGCATATTCGAGGTGCCCGCTGGCGGTCGCCGTTTCCGGGCACTGGAATTGCTGGTCAAGCAGAAGCGTCTCGCCAAAATCGCGCCCGTCCCCTGCGTCGTGTCGGAGGCCAGCGCCGATGTGCTGATCGACGAGGTATCGCTCGCCGAGAACATCGAGCGCGCACCGCTGCATCCGCTCGACCAGTTTCGCGCCTTCCAGGCCATGCGCGAAAAGGGCATGACCGAGGAAACCATCGCCGCCGCCTTCTTCGTGGATGCCAAGGTGGTCAAGCAGCGCCTGCGCCTGGTTTCCGTCTCACCGGCATTGCTCGACGTCTATGCCGAGGACGGCATGACGCTGGAGCAGCTGATGGCTTTCAGCGTCAGTTCTGACCATGCCCGCCAGGAGCAGGTCTGGGAAGCGATCAAGGATGGCTGGCAGAAAGAACCCTACCACATCCGCCGCTTGCTGACCGAAACCACAGTCCGCGCCGCCGACAAGCGGGCGGTTTTCGTCGGCATTGCCGCCTATGAGGGAGCTGGCGGTTGCGTCCTGCGCGATCTATTCCAGCAGGACGATGGTGGCTGGTTGCAAGATCCGGTGCTGCTCGACCGGCTGGTTGGCGAAAAACTGAAGGCGGAAGCCGAAGCCATCGCCGCCGAGGGCTGGAAGTGGATCGAGGTCGCCATCAGCTTTCCCTATGGTCACGATCATGGCTTGCGCCAGATTGTCGGCACCACGGTCGATCTGAGCGAAGAGGAACGCGCCACCCGCGAGGCATTGCGCGACGAATATGACCGGCTTGAAGCCGAATATGGCGAGGCGGATGAACTGCCTGACGAGATCGACGCCCGCCTCGGCGAGATCGAACAGGCGCTGCAAACCTTCGAGCGCCGCCCGATGACCTTCGAGCCGGACCAGATCGGCATGGCGGGTGTCTTCATCAGTATCGACGCCGATGGCGCATTGCTGATCGAACGCGGCTATGTTCGCGCGGAGGATGAAACGCCTGCAGAACCGGAAGCTGAGATTGTTGACCCGGAAACCGGCGAGGTGATCCAGCGGGCAGAACCGGAGGCAAGCCGCATGCATGCGGTTATCACGCTGGGCGGCCAGACGGTCGAAACTGAGGAGGAAGACGAGGCCGACACCATCAAGCCGCTGCCCGATCGCCTGGTCAGCGAACTGACCGCGCATCGCACACTGGCGCTGCGGGATGCGGTGGCCGTGAACCCGCATGTCGCCATGACGGCACTGCTGCACAGGCTGGTCATGGATTGCTTCATGCCGCATTCCAGCCGCGGGTGCCTGGAAGCACAGGTCCGCGAGGTGCATCTGCCCACGCAGGCCGAGGATCTGCGCGATAGCGCCTCCGCCAAGTCGATCGCAGACCGGCATGAACGCTGGGGTGATCATGTCCCGGCAGACGATGCCGCCCTCTGGGATTGGCTGACCGATCTGGACGATGGTTCGCGCATGGATCTGCTCGCCCATTGCGTCAGCTACGGTGTCAACGCGCTCTATGAAAAGCCGAATCCTTACAGCGGCACGGGCGTCAGTCAGCACGGATTGGATATCCGCCTATCGCAGGCTGACCGGCTCGCGCGTTCAACCGGCCTTGACATGGTAGCCGTGGGCTGGCGGCCGACGGTTGGCAATTATCTCGGTCGCGTGACCAAGCCGCGTATCCTTGAAGCCGTACGCGAAGGGGCCGGAGACCGGGCTGCCGATCTGATCGGGCACCTCAAGAAGGGCGACATGGCCAAGGAAGCCGAACGCCTTCTGGCCGAGACCGGCTGGCTGCCTGAGCCGCTGCGCATGGTGGACGATGGTATCGAAGTCGATCCGGCATCGGCCGCTGCGGCGGAAGCCGACGATCTGCCCGATTTCCTCTCCGGCGATGGCGAGGACGATCCGGCTGACGACGAGGAAGAACAGCATATGGTCGCTGCTGAATAGCACTCATGCGGTGCGGCTTCGGTCCCCCGTTCCAACCGCTCCGTTTCCGTAACTCGCCCGGTCCTCGTGATCGGGCTTTTTCTTTGGAGAGCCGCCATGCAGATCAGTATCGACATCGATGAAATCTTTGCCCAGGATCGGGAAAACCGTCCGATGGAGCGTACACTGCCCTGGGAAGAAACCCGCGACGGCATTACCGTCGTCGTGGAACCCAAACCCCATTGGGCCGAAGACATGCGGGTGTTCCGGCTCGATGCCCGTGAGTATTGCCGCTACGCCGAGTGGACCGCTCATGGTGCTCGTGCCCGTTTCTTCGGTCATATCGATACCTCGGGCGATGATCTGATAATGAAGGCGCGCGCGATGATAGCCCGCGAAATTGCCGATGGGCTTTGGAGCTGAAGACCCAATCGCAGTGTGTCGGGCCGTGAGGGTGGGAGGACTGCACCGGACGGGTCCAATCCGGCTTCACCATGCAATCCGCCATTCCCATCAGGACAAGCGGCAGCCATCTCTGGCCTGAAGGGAACACGATCCTGATGCCAGCATGATGGCAAGGCCGGCGCGGCAGAGCATCTGCGACGGGTACCCGGCATCCTGTCAGATGCGAAAAACCACCCCCGCTTCCATTCGCAAACCTTGGTCCGATCCGTCTCTTTGACATTCAACCCCAAAGGGGTCGGCTTACGCGCGCGTGCCGCCCTCGGGGATTCGGAAAAAGTCCGAACGCCCTCGGGTGATTGCAGATCCGGTCAGACACTTCGGGCGCCTGTCGCGCGGGGGATGGTCCCCCGCCTCCAAAGACAGGAGCCGGAACCCATGTCCTACGCAGATGCCACCGCCTTCGCCGCCAGCCTTGCCGCCACGCTGATGGTTTCGATCGTTGTGTTCCAGGCCGGAGACGGCACCCACGCCGCTTGCCCCGCCGCCGAGTTCGACGGCGACGACGACATGGTGAAGCTGGAGCTGGACCCGTGGGAATAAGGCGCGAAAGCGCCTCATCCCCGACGGCCTGGCCGCGGCAAGCCCGCGACCGGGCCTTCAGCGCGTCGCGATGGTTGCCCATCGCCGACAGCGGAACCGGGCTGCCCCGGTCAGAGAGGAAGAGTGCGGGCCGTTCGGCCGTGACGGGTTGAGGGTCGGAGAGAGAGGCTCACCGGCGCCCGTCATGGAGTGATCCCGATGACCTTTGTCCGTTCCGAAACCTTCCGTTCCATCGGTCATATTCTGGCTGCCGATGTTCTGCCCGCGCTTTATCAGGCGCAGAAGTTGCCGCTGCGCATCTCGTGCCTCGGCGTAGCCAGCTATGACGCCAGTGACGTGGCAAACAGCTTTGACCGCGTGATCCCGCTTGGCGAATGCCCGTCACCGGAAGAGGCCATCCAGGCCGCAGCCTTGCGCGTGGCGCGCGGTGATATTTGCACGGGGCCGGACAGCTTCCCGTATTTTCAGCCGCGCATCATGCTCATTCAGGACCGAGATCAGCGCCTGGTCCTCGCCGGTGAAATCCGCGCCGGCATTATCCTCTGGCAACAGCCAGTCGCATCCGATGCCGAGGCACGCAGGATCGTGACCGAGGCCAGCCGCCTGCGCGGTATGGCGTTCCGGGCCTCGGACCCCGGTGATGCGAGACGGCTGCGTTACCGCGCCGCTGCGCTGGAGGCCCGATTGGTCGATCCCTTCTGGCGCGAAACCTCGGCCGATCTGCTCCGCCTGCCGCAGGCCGCCTGAGCTTCACCCTTTCCATCCCATTCGGCTCGGCCATACGCCGGGCCATGTCATGTCCGGAGGCCATCATGGCTGATTATTACACGCATTTTTCCTGCCTGCTCGATGTGGGGACGCCTGAAAACGCCGCCCGCGCGCTGGAACTTTACACAGCGCTGTCAGGCGAGAACGCCGACGAAGACCCACCCTCGGACGGGTTCATCTTGTCAATCCAGCCCGAGCATGGCGGCACGCAACTCTGGATGCGCGATGATGTCACGGGTGACCCTGTGCATGTCATCCAATTCGTTAAACGCTGCGCTGCCGAATTTGGCCTGAGTGGATTGTGGGGTTTCCAGTACGCAAATAGCTGCTCGAAACCGCGCATCGACGGATTTGGTGGTGGGGCGCAAGTCCTTGATCTCGCCACCGGCGAGACAGTGGACTGGATCTATACCGATGGCTGGCTTTCCTCGGTTCTGGAAGGGAGAGACCCCCATGCCTGAGGTCATCGAAACCACCGTTTATCGCTTGGGCGAATTGTCCGATGCTGCGAAGGACAAGGCCCGTGCCTGGTATCGTGAGGGAGGCTTCGACTATGACTGGTACGACGCCGTCTATGAGGATTTCCAGCGCATCGCGGAAATCCTCGGGCTGAACCTCAAGACCCGCACCGTCCGGTTGATGGGCGGCGGCACACGGCAAGACCCCTGCATCTGGTTCCGGGGCTTCTGCTCGCAGGGCGACGGTGCGTGCTTCGAGACCTTCTATTCCTACCGGAAACATGCGCCACGCCTGATCCGGGAATACGCCCCGCAGGCCACCGAACTGCACCGCATCGCTGACGCCCTTCAGGCGGTCCAGCGCCGCAACTTCTATCAACTTCGCGCCGATGTCAGCCATCGCGGCCATTATTATCACGAATACTGCATGTCGATCTCGGTCGAGCGCGACAGCCCGACCTGGCAGGACATGACGGAGGATGCAGAGGAGACGATCATCGAGGCGCTGTGCGATTTGGCCCGCTGGCTCTACCGCCAGCTTGAACGCGAATATGATTATCTGTCATCGGACGAAGTGGTCGATGAGACCATCGCCGCCAATGAATACACCTTCACCGAAGCTGGTCGCCGCTTCGGATGATCCCGGGAAGACACTGACAAGCGCCCCGCCGTCCGGTCGGGGCGCTTTTTTCATGCTGCGCTTTGAGAGTGAGAGGTGGGCCGGAAAGGGTCAGGTCCGGGTGGTCGAGAGAGAGCGCTGTCCGGGCTTGTCCTTCCTGCTCTCCTGAGGTTCCCGACATGAACATGGTTTTCCCCGTGACTGATCCGGTCGCGCCGCTGGCGGCTGCGCCCGCGATACTGGCTGCGGCCAGTCTTCTGCTCCCTCATCTCGAACGCGGTCAGCGCGTCGATGCCGCCACCTTGCGCGGCGCGATGGAAACGGCCTTCGGCGCATCCGACGCCACTGGCGCCTGGGACTGGAAGCTGGCCTATGAGGCGTGTGAAGTCGCCACGGTCCTTTTCTTACGCAAATACGGAAAGGCGCTTTTTCGTAAGGCTGCGTCTCCGGCTGCACGGATTTCCGTGCTGGCAAAGATTGCGGGACTATTGCCCACGCAGACCCGGCGTTCCGAGGAAAGCCAGAACTTCCAGCAATTTTCGACGCCGATCCCCCTCGGCCTTGCCGCTCTGACAGCCGCCGCGATCACACCTGATGACAGGGTGCTGGAACCGTCCGCTGGCACCGGCCTTCTGGCGATCCTGGCGCAGACCATCGGCGGCTCGCTGATCCTCAATGAACTCGCAGATACCCGCGCCGATATTCTTACTCAGCTCTTTCCGGCCTTTGCCGTCACCCGGTTCGACGCCGCCCAGATCGACGATCATCTGGCCCCGGATGCCGTCCCGTCGGTGGTGCTGATGAACCCGCCATTCTCGGTTATGTCCAATGTCAGCGGGCGTGTCGCCGATGCGGCCTACCGCCATGTTGCCTCGGCGCTGGCCCGTCTTGCACCGGGCGGTCGGCTGGTAACGATTACCGGCGCTGGCTTTGGCCCCGAAGCTCCGGCATGGCGGGACGCTTTCATTCGCTTGCAGGCCCGTGGTCGCTTGGTGTTCAGCGCTGCCGTCGATGGCGCGGTCTACGCAAAGCACGGCACCACGATCGACACGCGGCTGACCGTTATCGACAAACTGCCCGCCGACGATCCGGGCATTTTTCCGGTATCGCCAGGGATCGCGCCCGATGTCGCCACGCTGATCGGCTGGATCGAGGCGCAGGTTCCGC
Source organism: Sphingobium sp. HDIP04 (assembly GCF_000445085.1). Taxonomy (NCBI): domain Bacteria; kingdom Pseudomonadati; phylum Pseudomonadota; class Alphaproteobacteria; order Sphingomonadales; family Sphingobiaceae; genus Sphingobium; species Sphingobium sp. HDIP04. The sequence continues at coordinate 13,479 of NZ_ATDO01000115.1, forward strand.
CGCGCCTGCCAGTGTCATTGCCGAAGATCGTGGTTTCCGCTTCGGCCACCGCGCCGAAAACCGTGCGAGGCTATCTGGCCCGCTCGGCAGCTGCGCGGCCTGCCGCTGCTCCGGCCAACGATCCCGAGGGCGTCGAACTCGCCTATGAGACCGTGGACTGGACGCCACCGGAAGGCGCTCGCCTGTCCGACGCGATCTATGAGGAATATGCACTGCAATCGCTGCGCATTGCTGGCGGACAGCCGCATCCGACCAAACTGGTGCAATCCGCCGCCATGGCCTCGGTCGCACCGCCCAAGCCTTCCTACCGGCCCATGCTGCCCGCCGACATCTGCACGCGTCTGTCGGACGCCCAGCTTGAGACGGTGATCTATGCCGGTGAAGCCCATGCCGATCACCTCGCCGGCGCATGGACCGTGGACGAGCATTTCGACAATGTGAGCGCCGCACCCGAAGATGCTGCCGGATCGATCCGCTTTCGCCGGGGCTTCATGCTCGGTGACGGAACCGGCGCTGGCAAGGGCCGCCAGTCCGCTGCCATCATTCTCGACAACTGGCTTCGCGGTCGGCGCAAGGCGATCTGGATCTCCAAATCCGACAAGCTGATCGAGGACGCGCAGCGCGACTGGTCGGCGCTCGGCATGGAACGGCTGCTTGTCACGCCTCTGTCACGCTTCCCGCAGGGCAAGCCGATCACGCTGTCGGAAGGCATCCTTTTCACCACCTATGCCACGCTACGCTCCGACGACCGGGGCGAGAAGGTTTCCCGCGTCAAGCAGATCGTCGAATGGTTGGGGTCCGATTTCGATGGAGCCATTATCTTCGACGAGAGCCATTCCATGCAGAATGCCGGTGGCGGAAAAGGCGAACGCGGCGATGTCGCCGCTTCGCAGCAGGGACGTGCGGGCCTGCGGCTCCAGCACGCGCTGCCCGACGCTCGCGTGGTCTATGTCTCTGCAACCGGCGCTACCACAGTTCACAATCTTGCCTATGCACAGCGCCTCGGCCTCTGGGGCGGCGAGGATTTTCCGTTCCAGACCCGCGCCGAGTTCGTCGAGGCGATCGAAGCCGGTGGCGTTGCGGCCATGGAAGTGCTGGCCCGCGATTTGCGATCTCTCGGTCTCTATACCGCCCGGTCGCTCTCCTATGATGGCGTCGAATACGAGCTGATCGAGCACCAGCTGACCGAAGAACAGCGCCGGATCTATGATGCCTATGCCGGGGCCTTCGCGGTCATCCACAACAATCTCGATGCCGCTATGGAGGCCGCCAATATCACTGGTTCCGACGGCACGCTGAATCGCCAAGCGAAATCCGCCGCCCGTTCGGCCTTCGAGAGCACCAAGCAGCGCTTCTTCGGCCATCTGCTGACCTCCATGAAAACCCCGACCCTGATCCGCTCCATCGAGGCCGATCTGGAAGCGGGCCATGCGGCCGTCATCCAGATCGTCTCGACCGGCGAAGCCCTGATGGAACGGCGGCTTTCCGAGATCCCGACCGAGGAATGGAACGATATTTCCGTCGATGTCACTCCCAGGGAGTATGTCGGCTCGTATTTGCAGCATTCCTTCCCGGTGCAGCTCTATGAACCCTTCACCGATGGCGAGGGCAATCTCTCGTCACGCCCCGTCTTCCGCGATGGTCAACCGGTGGAGTGCCGCGAAGCCGTAGCCCGGCGCGACGAGATGCTGGAGCAGCTTGGTTCGCTTCCGCCTGTCCCCGGAGCGCTCGACCAGATCGTCCAGCGTTTCGGCACGGATATAGTGGCGGAAGTCACCGGCCGTTCGCGCCGCATCGTGCGCAAGGGCGACGGGGCATCGGCACGCCTTGCGGTCGAGAACCGAGCTCCTTCTGCCAACCTTGCCGAGACTTCGGCCTTCATGGATGACCAGAAGCGCGTTCTGGTCTTCTCTGATGCCGGTGGCACGGGACGCAGCTATCACGCCGAACTCTCGGCGAAAAACCAGCGGCTGCGCGTGCATTACCTGCTGGAGCCGGGCTGGAAGGCCGATGCCGCCATTCAGGGCCTGGGCCGCACCAACCGGACCAATCAGGCGCAGCCGCCGCTGTTCCGACCCATCGCCACGGATGTCAAAGCCGAGAAGCGCTTCCTTTCGACTATCGCCCGTCGCCTCGACACGCTGGGTGCGATCACACGCGGCCAGCGCCAGACCGGCGGCCAGGGGCTGTTCCGTCCCGAGGATAATCTGGAATCCGCCTATGCCCGCGATGCGTTGCGCCAGCTCTATCTGCTGATCGTGCGCGGCAAGGTCGAGGGCTGCTCGCTCGGACGGTTTGAATCCGCCACCGGCCTGAAGCTGATGGACAGCAATGGTGTGAAGGACGAATTGCCGCCGATCACCACCTTCCTCAACCGCTTGCTGGCGCTGACCATCGAATTGCAGGGTATCCTGTTCTCGGCCTTCGAACAGCTTCTGCAGGCGCGGATCGATGGGGCGATTGCATCCGGGACCTATGACATGGGGCTGGAAACGCTGAAGGCCGAAAGCTTCATCGTCACAGACCGGCAGGTGATCCACACCCATCCGGGGACTGGCGCGGAAACCCGGCTCCTCACGCTCACCGAGCGCAAACGCAATCAGCCGGTGACGCTCGATGCCGCCCTGGCGGAATTGGACGACCCACGTGCGAGGTTGCTCATCAACGAGCGATCCGGTCGTGCCGCCGTGCAGATCCCGACCACCAGCGTCATGCTGGATGATGGCGAGATCGAACGGCGCGTGCGGCTGATCCGGCCGATGGAGGCGATGAGCATTCCGGTGCGGGCGATGGGCGAAACCCACTGGATCGAGGCCGACCGTGCCGCCTTCACCGTGGCCTGGAAGGCGGAACTGGCCGAGGTGCCCGAGTTCACCGACAGCATCCTGCATATGGTGACGGGGCTCCTGCTGCCGATCTGGAAACGCCTTCCGCAGGAATCCTCCCGCGTCTATCGGCTCCAGACCGACGAGGGCGAACGCATCATCGGTCGCCGGGTATCGCCGGCATGGGCTGCCAATGCCTCGACCAGTGGCGTCACCAGCAGCCTGACGCCGGATGCCGCCTATGCCGCGCTGATCGAAGGTCGCACGATCCTTGATCTCGCCGAGGGGCTGCAACTGCGCCGCGTCCGGGTCATGGGCGCCAACCGGATCGAACTGACCGGCTTTACTGACGCGATGCGCGACCGGCTGCGGGCCTATGGCCTCTTCAGCGAGATCATCTCGTGGAAGCTGCGCTTCTTCGTGCCCGTCGATGTAACGGGACCGGAGATCACCGGCAAACTGCTTGACCGCTTCCCGGTTGAGCGCATCGGTGAGCGGGAGGCCGCATAATGGCGCGTCTCAACGCTTCCGTACTGGCGCAGCGTCTCGGCCGACAGGCCGAGGCGGTGTGCCGCCACTATCTGTCGAATGGTCGCAAACAGGGCAATTACTGGCAGGTGGGCGATGTCCGAAACACGGCTGGCCGTTCCATGTTCGTCAGGCTGCATGACAGCGTGAAAGGCATTGCCGGTAAATGGCAGGACTCAGCCACGGGGGAATATGGCGATCTGCTCGACGTGATCCGGGACTCGCTCGGTCTGATCGACTTCGCAGACGTTGCCGAAGAAGCCCGGCGCTTCCTCAGCCTGCCGCATCCTGAACCGCAGCCGCCATCCCGCCAGTCCCGAACGCCAGCACCATCGGGATCATCCGAGGCAGCACGCCGCCTCTGGCGCATGACACAGCCGCTGATCGGCAGTACCGCAGAAGCGTATTTACGCGGACGCCGCATTACGGATTTACGCCAAACCGCAAATCTGCGCTTCCATCCCAACTGCTACTGGCGGCCCGAGGATGATGGCACGACCGAAACATGGCCCGCCATGATCGCCGCCGTCACCGACCTCGATGGCCGGATCACCGGCGCACACCGCACATGGCTGGCCCCGGACGGTTCCGGCAAGGCGCCCGTCGATCCGCCGAGGAAGGCAATGGGCGACCTGCTCGGACATGCCGTTCGTTTTGGGGATGCGCAGGATGTCATGGCAGCGGGGGAAGGTATCGAAACCATCCTCTCACTGCGTCTGGCTCTGCCTACCATGCCGATGGTTTCCGCACTCTCGGCCGGACACCTCGCGGCCATCCTGTTCCCGCCGCACCTGCGCAGGCTCTATATCGTCCGCGACAACGATCCGGCAGGTGACAGCGCCCGCGATAGCCTGGTGGACCGGGCGCACGAGGCCGGGATCGAGACCATCACGCTCTCACCCATGATGGGGGACTTCAACGAAGATCTCACAACTCACGGGCTGGATGCCGTTCGGGCAGAGATCAGGGTGCAAATCGCTCCCGAGGACGTCAGGCGCTTCATGGCTTCAAGTGCATAGCCGGTACGGGGCCATGATCGGGCCGTTCCGATCCTGTCATGCGCATAGGCTGCATCCTGTCATCAGTAGAGGACCGCGCCTTGGCCTTCTGAGAGGGCGATCGGCCCACAAACGCTCCGGTCAGGCAATGGCGGCGCCCGACTGATTTCCGTCGGCGGGCAAGCCCGCCTTTACAGCGCGAAACAAATCAGCCGGGCTTTGCCATCAAGGCCCTCGCCAGAGGCTCGCACTGCCAGACCTGAGCGCCCGTGGGCTTTCGTCGCCATGAAGGCCGCGACGGTCGCGGTCCAACTGACGGAAGCATCCCATGTACGCGCACGACGATTTCGAACCCGATCACAGCACGTCCCCGACCGGCCACGCCATCGAAGAACTCGAACTCTACGGCTACCGCCCCTCGGAAGACGAGGCCGATCCCCGGATCACACCCGAAGATCACGTCATCCAGGGCGCAGTCTCCGACATCTTCGACGCCCTGATTTCCACCATGGCCGACACCAGCCTCGATTTCGACCTCGACGAGATCCTCTGGTCCACCGTCAACACCTTCCACCGCGCTGTCGAGCGGATCGAGACCAAACTCGACGATAACGAGCAGGCACAGAAGCGCCTTCAGCGCGAACAGGACGGCAGCGAGGTCAAATCCGTCCAGCTCGAAACCCTGATCGGCGCGGGCCAAAGCCTGATCGAGCGCCGCGACAGCATGGAAACCTTCCGCGATACCGCCGCCGACATCTATCTGCGCACCACCGGCACGCCCTGGTCGCAACGCTCCGGCTCACGAGTCAACCATCGCCAGATGACCTCGGCCATGATCGACAGCCGCGACTTCATCGCCACAAAACGCCGGGCCGACAACGAGGTGCTGTTGCCCGCCGGGCCAAAGATCGCCTTCTCGGGCGGAGACACGACTGATCACCGGACGATCTGGGCCAAGCTCGATCAGGTCCATGTCAAGCACCCGGACATGGTGCTGATGCACGGCGGATCGCCCAAGGGCGCGGAACGCATCGCGGCAACCTGGGCCAATAACCGCAAGGTCGCACAGGTCGCCTTCAAACCCGACTGGGCGAAACATGCCAAGGCAGCACCGTTCAAGCGCAACGACCAGATGCTCTCCACGATGCCGATCGGGGTCATCATTTTCCCCGGCACTGGCATTCAGGACAACCTAGCCGATAAGGCTCGGAAGATGGGCATCCCGGTCTATCGCTTCGGGACCGGCAGCGCGTGAGCGCTGCCGGTTCGGCATAACGCCATTGCGCACTACTGCAAGAGCGCCAGGTCCTCCCAGCGAATCCGGAGATAACGGCCTGAGCGCTTTGGCAATTGCTTGCGGCTGACCATTCGCCCGGAGACCTGGAACTCCGCATTTATTTTGACCACGAGCAACTTGTTGAAATGCCTCGATGTATCCACCATCACTACGTCCTTGGTCTTGAAAGGTGTGATGGTTTTGATTTCGACATGATCGTTTTCGAGCCTGCCGTCCGAACCCTGCGCGTAGGTCTTGTTCAACTTAATGCCGTAGGTGATGGCCCCGAACAATTCACCGATGTCGCCATACACGGACAAATGCAGGCCAGTCTCGAGATGGTAGCTCTCAGCGAGTGAGATCAGGTCCTCAAAATACGGGATCATTGATCGGATAGCGTTTGGATACTTCGCTCCCCACTCCTTGTGACGAAGCTGCTCATCAATGTCTGACCAAGTTATCCATTCGCCATCGTCGTAAAATGCTCGATCTGACCAATCAATCTCCGCCATAGACTTCACCCCGCAGCCTTCACCCCCAACAATATAGGCACCGTAGAGGTAGAGCCGATACTGGGCTACCAGACGTATCAGCTTTCTTGTTCAGGCGGCGAGTTTTCACAAATGCCTGCCCTTACAAGCGATCTCATCTCGCCCGGTGAGAGGAACGCTGGTATGCAGAAGCTGCGCCGTGGTGGTGGTGGAAGGCGCAACCGTCCAACCTTTTGCACGGAGACACCACCATGATCATTCTCGGAATCCTCGTTTCCATCGCAGCTATCGGCACCATGTGCTGGCTGCTGTTCAATCTCGCCGTATTCGCCCTGCCGTTCTTCATCGGCCTCAACGCAGGCACCTGGGCCTATGGCATCGGGGCTGGCTGGCTCGGCGGCATCCTCATCGGTCTTATCGCTGCGGGTCTGACACTGGCGGTCGGTCAGGGCCTGCTCATGCTGGTTCGTCCGATCTGGGCACGGCTGCTGATCGCTTTGGCCTTCGTCGCCCCGGCGGGCATGGCCGGGTTTTACGCTACGTTCGGGATCGTCAAACACATGATGCCGTCCGAGACTTGGCAGATCATCTTCTCGGTGGTCGGTGCGGTCGCGGTGGGCGTGACAGCTTTCCTGCGCGTTGCAGGGATGGCGGCAACCGGCCCTGCGGACGGGAACCTTGCACGCACCTGAACTGGAGTGACCCGTAGAGGCAGGACCAGAAGCGGATACGGATCATCTGCCGTCTTCGTCAGGAGGCGGGCCGGTAGATGGCGTGTAAACCTCTGATCAGCGTGAGGCACAGGCACGGCCCATAGGAGCGCAGGACGGTCAGTGCCAGCATTCGAGGGCTGACCAGAACCCGGTTGGGGCGACGCCGGTGGAACAGGCCGGAAGAGAGATGCGCATGGCCTGAGACGCGGGGGACCAGACAAGCCGGTGCCCCGGTCTGGTCATCTTGATGGAGCCTCGAGGTTGCCACCGTCCCCGTTCAACCCCCGTGTCTCAACCGCTCCAAACGGCCTCTTCAATGGCCTGATCTGGCCGAAAACCAGCGCGATGCGCTTCGACCGCTCTAGCGCAACAGCGTCGTCACAACTTTCTTCCCCTGCCGGCAAAGCCGACATTCCGCGCGGAACAAGAAAGTTTCTCCTGTGCTGTCCAGCCCCTTTTGGGGTGCGCCAGCGTTCGTCTCCGGCCGGTCGATCGCCATAGAGGCCGCAATGGTGCGGGCTCGGAAACGGAAATCGGAGACTTAAAATGGCAACCATCGGCACCTTCAAGAAGACCGGCTCGAACGAATTCACCGGCGAAATCGTCACCCTCAGCGTCCAGGCCAAGGGCGTGCGCATCATCCCCGACCTGCGCGCCACCGGCGAGAACGCCCCCAGCCACCGCGTTCTGGTCGGCCGCGCCGAAATCGGTGCCGCCTGGTCCAAGCGCTCCAACGAGGGCCGCGACTATCTGGGCCTCAAGCTGGACGATCCAAGCTTCAACGCTCCGATCTACGCCAACCTCTTCGACGAAGAAGACGGCGAAACCTTCTCCCTCATCTGGTCCCGCCCCAACGGTCGCCGCGGCGACTGAGGCGCGGAACAAAGGCTCCGACCGCAAGGTCGGGGCCTTTCCCGTGCCCGCGGGAAAGCCGCCAGGCCCGGTGACCTGTCCGGGCTGGAACTGCTCAGCCGGTCAGGATCGGGATCATGGTTTTCACATGGGCGTCGATCCGTTCCAGCACGAGCGGGGGGACCGCCTCGCGTTCCGGCAGTGTCCACCATTTCGCATCGATCCGCCGCACCGTCTCGACAACGGCCTTGAGCACGGCTGGCTCGGGAAGCCTTGCCCGATTGGCAAACGTCTTCCAGCGGGCCGGAACCAGGCCCTTGAAGGCTCGCTCGCCGCCCAGAGACAGCGCCAGCCCATCTGCCGGAATATAGGGCACGGTCGAAAGCATGTCGTAGATCGGTGCAAGAGCGGGCGTGTCGCCGTCGCCCGGATAGATCAGCGACCAGTTCTTGAGGTGCATGTCGCCATTGCCCATGACCACCGAGAAGGTCAGCCGCCGGACAAACTCCAGCGCGGCGAACGGCGAGATCGCAACATTCAGCACAGAGGCGATGTCGTGGGAGGCGGCGCCATCATATTTGCGCGCCGGGTACAGGCCGAAAACCTGCGCGAAATCCTCGATATGGATGCGCTGCCCGTCTGCCCCGCGATCAAAACGCCGCACGAGCAGGACCAGCCCCTCGGCAAGTGTTTCAAACTCTTCTGGGATGCCCTCGAACTGGTCCCGGCTGACCAGTTCCCGCTCGGGCACGTCCATGCCGATTGCTTCGGCAAGCGCGAGGTTCGCGAACTCGTTTTCCGACACGCCCGGAAAGGCGGTCGAGGGGAATTTTGCAATATACTGGCCCTCGTCATCCCCGAGCGGCAAGGTCAGCCCCCCGCCCTTGCCGGTGTTCTTCATCACCGAGAGCTTCATCTGCACGCCCGCCAGCGAGAAGCGGGCTTTTGGCCGCCCTTGGGATGGGGCCGCCCCGATGCCCGGTTGACCGTCACTGGGCAGCACCCGAACGGCACCCGGCAGATCCGCGCCTAGAGCTGCCAGGAGATCGAAATCATTCCCCGGCCGCACATTGCCCGCATGGTGCTTTTCCATCGCCTCGCGCAGCCGGTCTTCGGGTAGCAGGTTGGCAAAGAAGGGCGGCAGGCTGCCTGCGACAGGTCGCGGATCCTTGCGCAGGCCCCCTGATGCCGCGCGCAGGGACAGGCTCAGAACCGGGATGCCGCCGGTCGCGCGATAGGCCGGATCAAGGCTGAAGGCGTTGAAATCACCCGGCGTCCTGACGATCGTGCCAACCTTCGCACTGTTCAGGAACACGTCCAGCGAGGTAATGGTCTCAGCGGTACGGGCGGCTGTCATCGTCGCTCTCCGGTTGCGGGCTGAAGGCCGGATGATCGTCCTCGGCATCGGGGCGCAAAAGCGCTTCGATGGCGGGCACCATCGCCTGCGGAACCAGCATCATTTCCAGCCCAAGCGCCCTGGCAATGTTGATCAATGTCGTGGTGCGCGCAGCCGCTGCTCCCGTCTCGATGTCGCGGTAGCGCGGGCGCGAAATGCCGGCAAGATCGGCCACTTGCTCCTGGGTCAGCCCCGCTGCAAGACGCGCGCGGCGAAAATGGTCGCCGATCAGCCCCAGTGTTTCTTTTTCCGCCTTCATGTGACGCCTTTACGGATCATTCCTGCTGAATTGATCTGGATAGGTATCATATCCAGTGTAGAATGCAAAGAAAATGATCTCCAAACATATCACGATTATTTCCCATGGAGCGTTTGGGGATCATCTTGCGCTGGTCGGCACTACGGCCAGCACAAGTGCTGCATTTGCGGCATACAGGCGAATCAGTCGGGCTGCATGCTCAGCCGTGCAGATAACGCCCTGGCCAGATTCGACGATTTCGTATGGCGTATCGGGCGAAGGCGACTAAAATAGCCGTAGTTCTGGAATGCGCGCCGGTCGCGATGGGAGGTGATCATGCATGATCACCGCTCGACAGTCGCGGGCCGCACGCGCGTTGCTGGGTTGGACGCAGGAGACGCTCGCTGACAAGGCCCGAATATCGCTGACTGCCCTGAAGCGCCTCGAGTCCGAGAACCGGCTCGAGGTGTATGAGACAACGCGGGATCAGGTGCGCCGGGCGCTTGAAGCAGCAGGGATTGTTCTCCTGTCCACGGATCGCGGGCAAGGAGTGTTGCTGGTACATGGCCAAGACGAGAAGAGACACCGACAGATCCATGACGCCTGACGGGCGCGGGCGGCATCATCGATCCGCTGCGGCGGCCTGTGCTCTGTCGCGACCCGCGACATGACATCTCCGCTTCCCCCCTTCGACGATATTGCACCTGTTAGCGACGAGCTGACCGAATATGACCGCGCGCATATCAAGCTCTATATGCGGCTGCTCGATGCCGCCGATGATGGGGCGGAATGGGCCGAAGCCGTCAATGTGCTGTTCGGAATTGATCCTGTTCGGGAACCTGAACGCGCCCGGCAGGTCCATGACAGCCATCTGGGACGGGCGCGCTGGATGACACAGAGCGGCTATCGTCAGCTGCTGCGTCATCCGACAGATCGGACCTGACCTCGCCGCCGTCGCACCAGTGATGCCTTCAGAGCATCACCCCATGTCTTTGTTCTGGCTTCCATCTCGGTAGAGGCGCCGCAATTCTTTCACGCTCCACCTGTGCAGTTTCAACCAGGAGCGGAGCAATGAAGCCGGATACATCCCGCTGGCGAGACCAGGACCAGTATGAATTCTACGATGCGCTGCCCGTTGAGGGCGTCGCCTGGGAATGCCTGCGCCGTAACGCCTCCTATCAGGCCAGTTTCGACGACCTTGTAGCGCAAGGCGCCGGGCATCTTCCCCTTGCGGATCACGTCCAACATCGCTGGGGGTTGCGATTTCCCGGCAGACCCCGGCTTTTCCGCGCTCGACCAACCGGTCATCTGGTCGCCTGTTGCCAATCCGGACATGCTGATGCTCGGGGCAGCGCCCGATTTTCTTCCGCCTTCTCCGTCCGCCTTATCGGTAGATCTTGCTGATGCCATCTGCGGACCAGAGGGGACATATGGTGTCTGCGGTGCCAGAAACGGCGTTCAATATCTGATCCTCGCCGACACCGATGCCAATTCGCAGCCGGCGATCATTCTGCCACTTGACGAAAATCTGCCGGATCGGCTCGAAGCCATTCTCAGGCTCTGGCACATGCTGGCCGGGAAACCCGCGCGCCGCGACCCCAGGATGACGCCGTATCAGCGCCGGCGGTTCCGCCTGATGATGCAAGCCGCCGACGGAAACGCCAACCACGCGACCTATCGTGAGATTGCCATCGCCATCTACGGAGAGGCGCGCGTTCGCGCTGAGCCGTGGAAGACATCGGCTTTGCGCGCCTCTGTCATCGCCCTTGTCCGATCTGCCGCCGCGCTGATCGACGGCGGTTATCAGGACCTTTTGCGCCATCGTCGCAAACCCTGACACTGACGCCTGATCGAGGGTGAGGATTTTACCCCTTCGATCTTCCTCATCCCCCATGCCGCCGCGCCTTCGCCACCGTGCGCATGTCATGCCGTTGATCGTCAGCGGCATCCTGCACAACCACGGAGGCCACCCCATGCGACCTGATCTCGCCGCCTTGCCGCCACGCTACCTGCGCACCAAGGAAGCCGCCGATTTCCTCAGTCTGTCCGCGCGAACGCTGGAAAAGCACAGAACCTACGGAACGGGACCTGCCTATCACAAGCTCGGCGGCCGCGTTGTCTATTCGGTCGAGGATCTCGCAGCCTGGGTTGCGCGCGGATCGGTTACCTCCACGTCGGACCCACGCGGACAGGTTCTCCCAGCGAAACCTCTGCCGCCGACCGCGTTCACCTCGCCCAAGCGCATTGCGCGCTGAACACGGCGGTCAGCCCTTGATGGTAGCGCAGCACCCGTCCGCCTCGGAACGCGGGCAACTCGATCTGTTTCGGGCGCTTCCCGGTGAACTCGCGCCACGAGACGCGCAGGATCTCATGGCCTATCCTTTCTTTTCCCTTTCCAAATCGCACCGTATCCGCCCGATTGACTTTGCCTTGGGCAACGTCTCGATCCGTGTCGAAGCTGTTCCCGATCACGGTATGGCGACGATCTGGGACGCCGATATACTGATCTGGGCGGCCAGCCAGATCGTGGAAGCGCGGGACGCCGGTCTGCGCACGTCGCGCCTGATGGCGGCAACGCCTTATGAAATCCTGACATTCACAGGGCGCGGAACCTCCCTGAGGGATTATCAGCGCCTGAAGGCGGCGCTGGACCGGCTGCAATCGACTACGGTTGCGACCTCGATCCGCCAGCGCGCCAACGGACGACGCCATCGCTTTTCGTGGATCAACGAATGGCATGAGCGGACCGATGCCAATGGCCGCCCGGACGGCATCGAGATGATCGTGCCCGACTGGTTCTACAGTGCGGTTCTGGATGACGCCCTGATCCTCACCATCGACCGGGCTTATTTCAATCTGACCGGCGGGCTGGATCGCTGGCTCTATCGCCTGGTGCGCAAGCATGGTGGGCGGCAGAAAAACGGTTGGCGGTTCGACTTCCGTCACCTGCACCAGAAATCGGGCAGTCTGTCGCCGTTCAAGCGCTTCGCCTTCGAGCTGCGCGACATTATCCGCCGCCAGCCACTGCCCGGCTACACCCTGTTCGCCGAGGTCGAAACCGGCGGCCGGATGCTGCTCGCTTTCGAGCCTGTCCCGGCCTGTGGAAAACCTGTGGATAGTCTCGTGCTATCGGGAACCCGGACTATCGTGCCATCAGGAACCGGAGGCTCGTGCTATCGGGAACCCAAACACCTCCTATCCTTCGGTAACAAAAGCGAAAATCGCGCCCTTAACTTAGAGTCTAACACAGAATCTAACTTTGAAGAGCGGCGGCGCGATGTGGAAAAGCTCATCGCGAAGGCTGGTGCGGCCCTCAGATCGGGTGCCCATAAAGGCAAGCTGACACCCCCAAAGCAAGGATCGCCCGCGTCAACAAGCACGCCTGAACTTCCTCTCGGCAAACCGGGAGGACGGCGATGATTGTTGCGCTCCTCAATCAGAAAGGCGGCGTGGGCAAGACGACGCTGGCGCTGCATCTCGCCGGAGCCTGGGCCGCGGAAGGCAAGCGCGTCATCCTGATCGATGCCGACCCGCAAGGCTCCGCACTCGACTGGTCGCAGCGGCGTAGCCATGAAGGGCTGCCAAGGCTGTTCAGTGTCATCGGCCTGGCCCGCGATACGCTGCACCGGGAAGCGCCGGAGCTGGCGCGTGACGCCGATCATGTCGTCATCGATGGTCCGCCCCGTGTCGCCGGCCTGATGCGCTCTGCGCTGCTTGCAGCCGATCTGGTGCTGATCCCGGTGCAGCCATCCCCCTTTGACGGCTGGGCATCAGCCGAAATGCTGGCGCTTCTGAATGAAGCACGCATCTATCGCCCGGAGCTGTCCGCCCGTTTTCTGCTGAACCGATGCGCTGCGCGCACCGTCATCGCCCGCGAAACGGCCGAGACACTGGCGGACCATGATCCGCCCTTGCTGGCCACGACGATCGGCCAGCGTGTCGCGTTCGCCGAAGCCGCACAGACCGGACGGCTGGTCTCGGAGACCGATGGCGTTGAACGGGCGGCACAGGAAGTCACAGCGCTGGTGGCCGAGATCGATGGCCTCGGTATCGGGAGGGGCGTGCCATGACACGTCCGCCTGTCAAATCCGGCTTCGCATCGCGTCCGGGCAATCCCGACGGCTGGGTCCGAGCCGCCGATGCGCCGGCAACCCGCAAGACGGCTACGGAGGCGTTCACCGCGCGCTTGACCATCGACATCACGCCCGAACTGCGCGGGCGCATTAAGGTTGCCGCTTTCCGGCGTGGCGTCACCGTCGCCGTGATGCTGCGCGAGCTGCTGGTCCGTGAGTTTCCACCCATCGAAGGAGATCAGCCATGACCGGCAAAACCGTGCGCGCTGCGCATGAACATCCGCAGGCGGACGGGCCCGCACCTTTTACCACATTGGTCGAACTGACCTTCCAGAAAAAGAAGGTCGAGCGATGGATACGCTTCGGCCGCAAGAGCTTTGAGCAGATCATAGACCGCCGCCGCAGTCTGATCGGTTTTGCACCCGAAAGCATCTTCGCCTTCGTCCGCTGGGCCTCCAACGACTACGGTACCATCGTGTCGCGGCTCGACATCCTGCGCGCTGTCGGGCGTGGTGAACCGTTCCAGACTGTACCCTTCGTTCGTCCTGGCGGCGAGATCTTGCTGCGTATCGACGGCTGGCCAAAGGTCCAGCGGGTGTTGGCCCTGATCGACGCAGTGGACGCGCTTGGCGTCGATCCGGCCGATGTTGCGCCGGACCATTGGAGACACGTCCACAACCGTTTGAGTGCCGGTCAGGAACCTAACCCCTACACCCCGGAGCGCCATGCTGCATGGGTCAGCCGCCGGAGGATTGCGCCATGAGCCGCCGTCATATCCTCGCCGTGTCCATGCTGGCCGTCGGCACGCTTGTCGCCACGGCGGTTGCCGATCTGCCAACCCGCCTGATCTGGAATGCGACTGCCAGCGCGCCCATCGGCTTCTACACGGTTGCTCCCGCCGATGCGCTCGAAGTTCCCGAACTGGTCGCCATCATGCCGTCTGAGCCGCTGGAGCGGTTCATGGTCGATCGCGGCTATATTGGACGCGGCGTGCCGTTGCTGAAGCGTGTCCTCGGCCTGCCGGGACAGCGCGTCTGCCGCAGCGGCATGACCATTACCGTCGATAACGTCGAGATGGGGGACGCGTTGGAGCGCGACCGCATGGGCCGCGATCTGCCGGTCTGGCAGGGCTGCCGCATCATCGGCGACGGTGAACTCTTCCTCATGAATTGGGACATCCGGGACAGCCTCGACGGCCGTTACTTCGGACCTGTTCCCGCCAGTTCCGTCATCGGCCGGGCGCTTCCGCTGTGGACCGATGGGGAAGGTGATGGCCGCTACGAATGGCGGGCGGCCACGCATTGAACCCACACCAAACCTCAACGACAGGAGATTATTCATGCCACAGATCGGATTGTTCACGCGCGATGAAACGGGCTTTTCCGGGCGCGTTCACACGCTCACCCTTTACCGTGAGCTTACCATCATGCCAGCCGAGCATTCGGACGCCGAAAACGCGCCGGACTACCGTGTCCATCACGGAGCTGATGACGGCCCCGAGGTCGGCGCTGCATGGAAACGCACCGGCGAAAAGGCTGGTGAGTATCTCTCGGTGCTGCTCGATGATCCCGCCTTGCCGCAGCCGATCCGCGCCAATCTGTTCCGCGACGACGATGCAGGCTCGTCATGGTCGCTGCAATGGAGCCGCCCGCGGCCCCGCGAAGATCGGGACTGAGATCATGCGATCCCGCGCTCTTCTTCTCTTCACAGCCCTTCTGTCGGCTGGCAGCGGATTGACGCCAGCGATTGCGCAGGTCACGCCGCAACCCGCGCCTGTTACCGCGCATCCCCATGCTGCTTTCATTGCCGAGGCGTCACAGCGCTTCGGCATTCCAGAGCACTGGATTCGGGCCGTGCTGCGTGTGGAGAGTGCGGGCGATGTGCGCGCCATTTCATCGGCGGGCGCGATGGGACTGATGCAGGTCATGCCCGATACCTGGGCGGGCCTGCGCCGCCGCCATGGTCTCGGGCGCGCCCCTTACGATCCGCGCGATAACATCCTCGCAGGCACGGCGTATCTGCGCGAGATGTGGAACCGCTACGGCAATGTTGCGGCCATGCTTGCCGCCTACAATGCCGGTCCCGGTCGCTATGACGAGCATCTGGCGACGGGCCGCGTTTTGCCCGCAGAAACGCGCGCCTATGTCGCCACGCTCGCGCCGCTTCTTGGGCATGCGACTGCGCCCGATGTGCCGACAATCGTGCCGCCACCACCACCGGATTGGCGCGAAGCCCCGCTCTTCGTTGCGCAATCCGGCAGCATTTCAGCGGCGGCAAATCAGCCGTCGGGCGACATCCACGCAACCGTTTCTCTGCGCGATCCCGCCGTTCAGGAGCCGCAGGACGGCGGCATATTCGTGGCCCTTGCGAGCGATGGCGACAAGCCATGAGCATGGCGTTTTCACGCGCTTTCGGTCCGCTTCCGGTGTGCAGTCAGGCGTGGGGGCGCCTGGCAGCATTCCCGGCAGGAAGGGCAAAAAGGGAAGGAAAGGCGGAGGGCAAGATAAAGGAAACCGGCACCCTGTCGGGCCTGTTTCTGGGCAAGCCCTTGTCTGCACACTGTTTTGGGGCACGGCGCACGGCACCCTGCTTTTGGGCCTCGCGTGCCGCGATATGGCGCAAAGCCTTGGCTTTGCTGGGTTTTGACCGGCACTCTAACCGAATACCGGCCGATTTTCCGCCGTCACGGCTTCGGATGCGTCGATGAGTGGCGACGACGAGAACCGCTTTCGCCCGAAGCCTGGCCGCATCAGGTCGAACGAGCCGAAGGCGGGCAAGGCGAAGAGCTTTCTGACGCAGGCAAAGAAGCTGGCGCGTCAGCATAGCAACAGCCCCGGCAGATCATCATCATTCGCATCACGGACGTCCTCGTCGCCTTCATCTGGTTCGGCCGGAAAGAGTGGGAAGGTATCGCGGGCTGGCAAAGGTCCGGGCGTCAAGCGTGGCCGTGGCGCGGCCTTTGTCCGCGCCCGAACCCTGTCGGGCGGGTGGCGGCACAGTGCGGCCGGTGCGCGCCGCGTCGTCGTCAAAACCCGGTACGTCCAGAGCGCGGGGAAGAATGGCAAAGGGGCTGCCCATCTGCGCTACATCCAGCGCGACGGCACCTCGCGCGATGGCGAACGTGGCCAGCTCTATTCGGCGACCGACGATCGCGCTGATGGAGATGCCTTTCTTGATCGCGGCAAGGATGATCGCCACCAGTTCCGCTTTATCGTTTCGCCCGAAGATGCCGCTGATCTTTCCGACCTCACCGAACACACCCGCGATCTGATGAGCCGCATCGAGGTCGACCTTGGCACGAAACTCGACTGGGTGGCGGTCAATCACCACAATACCGGCCATCCCCATGTCCATGTCATCGTTCGGGGCAAGGACGATCTGGGCGAAAACCTGGTCATCAATGGCGACTATCTCGCTAATGGTATTCGTGAGCGGGCGAGCGAACTGACCACGCTGGAACTCGGCCCCGTGACCGAGATCGAACAGAGCCGCAAGCTGTCTGCCGAAGTCGATCAGGACCGCTTCACGCGCATCGACCGCGCCATGACCGAGGAGGCCGACGAACGGTTCCTCGATCTGCGCCATGAACCGTCAGATGCACGCCGCCAGTTCAACCGCACGCTTCGCCTGCGCCGTCTCGCCAAACTGGAAAAGATGGGGCTGGCCACGGAACATGCACCCGGCGTCTGGGAGCTTGGTGCGAAGATGGAACCGGCGTTGCGTGAACTGGGTGAGCGCGGCGACATCATCCGCAACATGCACAAGGCGCTGAAGGCCGATGGGCAGGAACGCGATCCGATGACCTTCCAGCTTCACGATGCGGCTCCCGCGGCACCCATCACCGGTCGCGTCGTCGACAAATATCTCACCGATGAGATGGGTGAGAACCTGACCCTCGTGGTCGACGGGATCGACGGGCGCACGCACCATCTTCCCGGCATCGATCCGGCCCGCGTCGAAGACGCCCGGATTGGCAGCATCATCGAGGTCGGTCCCGCCGATACGGCACCGCGCCCATCCGATCGCACCATCGCTGCGATCTCGGAGAATGGCATTTATCGCCCGAGCCGCCACCTCGAACAGGCGAAGTTCGAGGGGCGTGTGCCGGGCGGGGATTACGAGGGTTATGTCGATGCCCATGTCCGGCGATTGGAGTCGCTACGCCGGGCCGGGATTGCCGAGCGGATCGACGCCGACCAGTGGCGCATCCCCGAAGACTTCGAGAGCCGCGCCACCGCCTATGATGCCGGTCGCAACCGGCAGGCCAGCATTCGTGTCGTCTCGACCTTCGACCTGGAAAAGCAGATCGGCGCCGATGGTGCGACCTGGCTCGACCGGCGACTGGTTACGTCGGACGCCTCGGATATTACGCCGGCAGGGTTCGGGCAACAGGTGCGAGAGGCGATGGACCAGCGCCGTGAGCATCATATCGCACAGGGCGACGCGACGCGGCAGCAGAATGGGCGCATCCTCTATCGGCGCAGCCTGCTCACCAACCTTCGGGAACGGGAGGTGGCGCGCATCGGTGCAGAAATGGCCAGCAGCAAAGGCTTGCCGTTCCGGGCGGCTGCCGATGGCGAGACTGTCAGCGGCAAGTTTAGCGGAACCGTGCAGCTCTCGAGCGGCAAGTTCGCCATTATCGAAAAGAGCCACGAGTTCACTCTTGTCCCATGGCGGCCAGTGATCGACCGCCAGCTCGGCCGCGAGGTTGCGGGCATCGTGCAGGGTGGATCGGTATCGTGGCAAATGGGGCGAACACGAGGGCTCGGGATTTGAGCCTTTGCCGATCTGGCACCTCGCAAATTGTTCTGTCGACATCGGCATCTGAAAGGGCCTGTCCGATGTGCCGCCGATAGTATCCGGCAACGCGGCACCCCTGCTTTTCCTGTTGCCGCTTTCGAAAACGTCTATTCTCTGATCGGCTCCGTCTCTCTTGCCGATTGGAGCCTATATGCGTGGAGGCCGAATACTCTGGGGCCAGATCATTGTCGTGTTCACCATTGTCCTGGTGATGGTCTGGACTTCGACACAATGGGTGGCCTTTCGCCTTGGCTTTCAGCCCCAGCTCGGGACTCCATGGTTCGATGTCGCGGGATGGCCGATCTATTATCCTCCGGCCTTCTTCTGGTGGTGGTTTTCCTTCGACGCCTATGCGCCTGGTATTTTCACCGAAGGCGCGTTCATCGCCACGTCCGGGGCGTTGTTCGCTATCGCCGCCGCCTTCTTCATGTCCATCATCCGGGCGCGCGAGGCGCGTAACGTCGCCACCTATGGTTCGGCGCGATGGGCCGAGGACAAGGAAATCCATGCTGCCGGATTGCTCGGTCCCGATGGCGTGGTCCTGGGAAGGCACAGCAAGGACTATCTCCGACACGACGGCCCCGAGCATGTCCTTTGTTTCGCGCCCACCCGATCAGGCAAAGGCGTCGGCCTCGTTGTGCCGACGCTGCTGACCTGGCCGGGAAGTTGCATCGTGCATGACATCAAGGGTGAGAACTGGAATCTGACGGCAGGCTTCCGGTCCCATCACGGCCGCGTCCTACGGTTCGATCCGACCAATGTGCATTCCGCAGCTTACAACCCGCTGCTGGAAGTCCGTCAGGGGGAATGGGAAGTCCGCGATGTCCAGAACATCGCGGACATTCTGGTCGATCCCGAAGGCAGCCTCGACAAGCGTAACCATTGGGAAAAGACCAGCCATTCGCTACTGGTCGGCGCCATCCTGCATGTTCTCTATGCCGAGAAGGACAAGACGCTGGCCGGCGTCGCGAGTTTTCTGTCCGATCCCCGCCGTCCAGTCGAGGCAACCTTGCGCGCCATGATGGACACGTCGCATCTGGGCGAAGCCGGTGTGCATGCCGTCATTGCCTCATCGGCACGCGAACTGCTGAACAAGTCCGAGAACGAACGCTCCGGCGTGCTGTCCACGGCGATGTCCTTTCTCGGCCTCTACCGCGATCCGGTCGTGGCCCGCGTGACGGCCCGCTGCGACTGGCGCATTGCTGATCTGGTCGGAGCAAAAGAACCCGTCAGCCTCTACCTCGTCGTACCGCCCTCGGACATCAATCGCACAAAACCGCTGATCCGCCTCATCCTCAATCAGATCGGGCGGCGGCTGACCGAGGAGCTGGAAACCTCCGGCAAGCGCCATCGCCTGCTGTTGATGCTGGACGAGTTTCCCGCGCTCGGGCGGTTGGACTTCTTTGAATCGGCATTGGCCTTCATGGCCGGCTACGGCCTCAAAGCCTTCCTGATCGCGCAATCGCTCAACCAGATCGAGCGCGCCTATGGGCAGAACAACGCCATTCTCGACAACTGCCATGTGCGTGTCGCCTTTGCTGCCAACGATGAACGCACCGCCAAGCGGATCAGCGACGCGCTCGGCACGGCGACAGAAATGCGCGATTCCACCAACTATGCCGGTCATCGCCTCGCGCCCTGGCTCGGGCATCTCATGGTTTCGCGGCAGGAAACAGCGCGGCCGCTCCTGACGCCCGGCGAAATCATGCAGCTTCCGCCAACCGACGAGATCGTCATGGTAGCGGGTGTGCCGCCCATCCGCGCCGCCAAGGCGCGCTACTATGCCGATGCGCGGCTTCAGGAACGGGTGCTGCCGCCGCCCGATCTACGCAAGCAGTCGGTGAAGATGGAAACATCTGCACCAGACAACTGGACGAGCCGTGTTGTTACGCCCACGGCTGGCCACGGACCCGCGTCGAACAGGTCCGACGACGATCCTGCCAATGCCGGTATCCGTCGTGAGCCGGAGCTTCCCGAGCATGAGGAAATCATCCCGCCACCACCGCCACCATCGCAGGAGTTCGACTTTCTCGATGATGAGCCCGACGTCGATGCCGCCAAGGCCCGCGCCATGCGTGAGCGGATGCGCATGGTCGCGCGGCAAGCATCACTTGACCCAAATGACGGCATCGAGCTTTGAGAAGGAAGACAGGCATGACGAGCCGCACCCGCATGAATGTCTACTTCTCCTCGGATCTGCTGAAGAAGGTCGAAGCCCTTGCGCTGCGCCGTAATGTTTCCAAATCCGCAGTGATCGAGGCGGCGGTCGCATCCTTCCTGTCCGGTGACACGACCGAACGGCTGGAAGCCGCAATGTCGCGACGCCTGGACAAGCTTGGCCGCCAGTTCGACATGCTGGACGAAGATGTCGCCATCCTCGGCGAGACGCTTTCGCTGTTCGTACAATTCTGGCTCACCATGACGCCGCCGCTGTCAGACAGCGCGAAACAGTCGGCACGCATCAAGGGCAACGAGCGCTTCGAAGGCTTCATGCAGACGCTGGGCAAGCGTCTTGCAACTGGCGACAGGTTCCTGAAAGAACTATCACGGGACGTGGATACGCCCCACGATCATTCGGCGCAACGCCAGGCTGAAGCCGATGGAAACCAGCCCTGAAAGTTCCATCCATCCGATTTGCCGCCGTCAGCCGCCGATGCCCGCACGCGCATAAACATCTGTTGAAACGGCCCTAAATCAGGTTCTTTTAATCGACCCCAATCCGGGGTCCGTCTTTTGCGCGTCCCGCCATGAACGGGGCCGCCATGACCACATCACATCAGAAACCCGAGACGATTGCGCGGGGTGCGCGGATGCTGCGCACCGCACTCGGGGCATCGATTGCCCGGTTTCTGGAAGATCCGGCTGTGGTCGAGGTGATGCTGAATCCCGATGGCCGCATCTGGGTGGATCGGCTCTCCGAAGGTCTGGCCGATACGGGAGAGAGGCTGTCTGCGGCTGATGGCGAGCGGATCGTCCGGTTGGTCGCCCATCATGTTGGCGTCGAAGTTCATACCCGAAGTCCGCGTGTATCAGCGGAACTGCCTGAGACCGGAGAGCGCTTCGAAGGATTGCTGCCACCTGTTGTCACGGCGCCGACCTTTGCCATCCGCAAGCCCGCCGCCGCGGTGTTTACGCTCGACGACTATGTAAGCGCCGGGATTATGACCAGCGCTCAGGCCGAGGTGTTGCGCCTGAACGTCGCCACGCGCGCCAATATCCTTGTCGCGGGCGGCACCTCGACCGGAAAAACCACGCTGACCAACGCGCTGCTGGCAGAAGTCGCCAAGACTTCGGATCGCGTCGTGATCATTGAAGACACGCGCGAACTGCAATGTGCCGCGCCGAATCTGGTCGCGATGCGCACCAAGGATGGCGTGGCCACGCTCTCCGACCTGGTGCGTTCGTCGCTGCGCCTGCGTCCTGACCGCATACCGGTCGGCGAGGTGCGCGGCTCCGAAGCCCTCGATCTGCTCAAGGCATGGGGCACCGGCCATCCGGGCGGAATCGGCACCATCCATGCCGGTTCCGGCATTGGCGCGCTGCGACGCCTCGAACAGCTCATCCAGGAAGCCGTCATCACCGTCCCGCGCGCCCTGATCGCCGAAACCATCGACCTTGTCGCCGTTCTTGCCGGACGTGGATCGTCCCGCCGCCTGGTCGAACTCGCCCGCGTCGATGGGCTGGGTCCGGACGGTGACTACGCCATCACGCATCCCATTACTTTGGCAACCACCCCGAAAGGAAACCCTTCATGATCCGTACGATTTCACGCGGCTGCCGCATCATGGCAACCGCCGCTGCCACTGTTTCCATCAGTCTGATGCTGGCGCCTGCCGCACACGCCTCCGGCTCCTCCATGCCCTGGGAGGCACCGCTTCAGTCGATCCTCCAGTCGATCGAGGGTCCTGTCGCCAAAATCATCGCCGTGATCGTCATTATCGCCACCGGCCTGGCGCTGGCCTTCGGCGATACCTCCGGCGGCTTCCGCCGCCTGATCCAGATCGTCTTCGGCCTGTCCATCGCCTTCGCCGCATCGAGCTTCTTCCTGTCGTTCTTCTCGTTCGGCGGCGGGGCGCTCATCTGATGGCGGTCGGGTTTGAACAGCTCGATGCGGTGCCGGGCTTCTCCATCCCGGTTCATCGGGCGCTGACCGAGCATATCCTGCTCGGCAGCGCACCGCGTTCGATTGCCATCGTCAACGGCACGCTGGCCGGCGCCGTCGGCCTCGGCCTTCGCCTCTGGCTGGTTGGCATCGCCATCTGGGCGGTCGGACATTTCCTCGCGGTATGGGCTGCCAAACGCGATCCGCTTTTTGTCGAGGTGGGCCGTAGGCATCTGCGCATCCCCGGTCATCTGTCGGTGTGAGGGCGCGGCCATGATGAACCTCACCGAATATCGCCGTACCGCCACCCGCCTCGCGGATTTCCTGCCCTGGGCCGCGTTGGTCGGCTCGGGCGTCGTGCTGAACAAGGACGGCAGCTTCCAGAGGACTGCGAAGTTTCGCGGGCCGGATCTGGATTCCGCTGTCGCCGCCGAGCTGGTCGCGGTCGCCGGGCGCATCAACAACGCCGTGCGCCGCCTCGGCTCCGGCTGGTCGATCTTTGTTGAGGCACAACGAAGCGAAGCCGCGACCTATCCCGGCAGCCAATTTCCTGATCCGGCTTCCGCTCTGGTCGATGCCGAGCGCAAAGCTGCCTTCGAGGAAGCGGGCACGCATTTCGTGTCAGGCTATTTCCTGACCTTCCTCTGGCTGCCACCCGCCGAAGATGCGGCTCGCGCCGAGACCTGGCTCTATGAGGGCCGTGAGCAATCCGGCGTCAATCCATGGGAGCTGATGCGCGGCTTCATCGACCGCACCGACCGCGTGCTGGCGCTGCTCGACGGCTTCATGCCCGAATGCCACTGGATCGATGATGCCGGCACGCTGACCTATCTCCATTCCACGATATCCACGAACCGCCACCGCGTGCGCGTGCCGGAGGTGCCGATGCACCTTGACGCGCTGCTGGCCGATCAGCCGCTGACCGGCGGGCTGGAGCCACGCCTGGGCTTGTCGCATCTGCGCATCCTGACGATCACAGGCTTTCCGACTGCGACGACGCCCGGCCTGCTCGACGAGATGAACCGGCTGGCTTTTCCCTACCGCTGGTCCACCCGCGCGATCCTGATGGACAAGACCGACGCAACGAAATTGCTGACCAGGATCAGGCGGCAATGGTTCGCCAAGCGCAAGAGCATCGCCGCGATCCTGAAAGAGGTGATGACCAACGAGCAATCTGCGCTCGTGGACACCGATGCGTCGAACAAGGCGCTCGATGCCGACATGGCCTTGCAGGAACTTGGGGCCGACATGGCAGGCATGGCCTATGTCACGGCGACCGTCACCGTATGGGATGCCGATCCGCGCATCGCCGACGAGAAGCTGCGGCTGGTCGAAAAGATCATTCAGGGCCGCGATTTCACGGCCATGCCCGAAACGGTCAATGCCGTCGATGCCTGGCTCGGCTCGATCCCCGGACATGCCTATGCCAATGTCCGGCAGCCGCCGGTCTCGACGCTCAACCTTGCCCACATGATCCCGCTATCGGCCGTGTGGGCGGGGCCGGAACGGAACGAACATCTCGGAGCGCCCCCCTTGCTTTACGGCAAGACCGAGGGTTCGACACCGTTCCGGCTTTCCCTTCATGTCGGCGATGTCGGCCATACGCTTGTCGTCGGCCCGACCGGCGCGGGCAAGTCCGTGCTGCTGGCGCTGATGGCGCTGCAATTTCGCCGCTATGATCGCAGCCAGATCTTCGCTTTCGATTTCGGCGGCTCGATCAGGGTATCTGCGCTCGCCATGGGCGGCGACTGGCACGATCTGGGCGGTGGGCTGACCGAAGGGGACGAGGCGTCCGTTTCCCTGCAGCCGCTGGCGCGGATCGATGATGCCTATGAGCGGTCCTGGGCCGCCGACTGGATCGCCGCGATCCTGATGCGCGAGGGCGTGACCATTACGCCGGAGGTGAAGGAACACATCTGGACGGCGCTGACATCGCTGGCCTCCGCCCCGGTGGGGGAACGGACCATCACCGGCCTTGCCGTTCTGCTGCAATCCAACGATCTGAAACAGGCATTGCGCCCTTACTGCATTGGCGGCGCCTATGGCCGGTTGCTCGACGCTGAGGCCGAACATCTCGGATCAGCCGATGTACAGGCCTTCGAGATCGAGGGGCTGGTCGGCACAGGGGCGGCGCCTGCCGTCCTGTCCTATCTGTTTCACCGCATTGGTGACCGCCTCGACGGGCGGCCAACGCTGCTGATCATCGACGAAGGCTGGCTGGCGCTGGATGACGAAGGTTTCGCCAATCAGCTCCGCGAATGGCTGAAAACGCTCAGGAAGAAGAACGCTTCCGTCATTTTCGCCACGCAGTCACTTTCCGACATCGATGGCAGCAATATCGCGCCTGCAATCATAGAAAGTTGCCCGACGCGGCTGCTGCTGCCGAACGAACGCGCCATCGAGCCGCAGATCACGGCAATCTACCGCCGCTTCGGCCTCAATGACCGGCAAATCGAAATCCTGGCGCGGGCCACGCCCAAGCGGGACTACTACTGCCAATCGCGGCGCGGCAATCGCCTGTTCGAGCTTGGCCTCAGCGAGGTCGGCCTCGCGCTCTGCGCCGCATCATCCAAATCCGATCAGACCCGTATCGCCGAACTCGTCGCCGAGCATGGGCAGGACGGTTTTCTCGCCGCCTGGCTGCGCGATCGCGGCGTCGAATGGGCCGTCGATCTGATCCCGAACCTCACCAATCTTGTCGAACGGGCAGAGCCTGCTCGGCCGGTCTCGCCAGATCAAATCCATCCAGATGACAGCCAAGAAAAGGAGACCCTGCCATGATCCGTATCCCCGTTTCCCGATATGTCAGTGCATCCGTGCTGGCGCTGACGCTCGCCATGCCTGTTGCACTGTCGCCCATGCTGACGAGCCCCGCTCACGCTTTTGGCTTCGGCCGCATCGTCTATGATCCGACCAACTATGCGCAGAACCTTCTGACCGCCGCCCGCACGCTGGAGCAGATCAACCACCAGATCACCTCGCTTCAGAATGAAGCGCAGATGCTCATCAATCAGGCGAAGAATCTTGCCAGTCTGCCATATTCCTCGCTCCAGACTTTGCAGCAGAATGTCCAGCGCACGCAGCAGCTTCTGGCCCAGGCGCAGAACATTGCCTTCGACGTGCAGAACGTCGATCAGATGTTCCAACAGAAATACGGCAAGGTTTCGCTATCCGCGACCGACGCCCAGCTCGTCGCCGATGCACGGTCCCGTTGGCAGAATACGGTCGGCGGCTTGCAGGACGCCATGCGCGTGCAGGCCGGTGTCGTCGGCAATATCGACACCAATCGCGCTGAAATGTCCGCTCTTGTCGGGCAGAGCCAGAACGCGACCGGCGCGTTGCAGGCGACACAAGCGGGCAATCAGCTTCTCGCGCTCCAGTCGCAGCAGCTTTCCGACCTGATCGCGCTGATGTCCGCCAATGGTCGCTCCGAAGCTCTGATCGAAGCCGAGCGCGCCACCGCCGCCGAACAGGGCCGCATCCAACGCGAGCGTTTCCTGACACCGGGATCGGGCTATCAGCCCGGCAATGCCCGGATGTTCGGCAACGGCAGCAACTGACCGGACAGGAGGGGCGCGACATGGACGGCAAGACGCTGGCCCGGCTTGGCGCGATCATATTTGTGGCCATCGCCATCACCGCGACGGTGATCGAAATGACACGCGAGGACGAACCAGCGCAGCCCCGTACGGCCCCGGCGCTTCAGGCGCCTGCCGATCCACTGCGCCAGAGCCTGCGCCACTGCCAGCAGTTAGGCGAGGCCGCCGTGAACGATCCCGGCTGCCTCGCCACCTGGGCCGAGAACCGCGACCGGTTTCTCGGTCGGACGCCGGTGCCCGCCGCCCCGCATCAGAACGGGGGTCAGTGAACCATGGGCGGCACCGGCGTCATCGACAATTTCCTGGGCGTTTTTACCAGTTATATCGACAGCGGCTTCGGCCTGCTTGGCGGCGAGGTCGCCTTCATCGCCACCACCCTGATCGTCATCGACGTGACGCTGGCCGCACTCTTCTGGTCTTGGGGCGCCGATGACGACATCATCGCACGCCTCGTCAAGAAGACGCTCTTCGTCGGTGTCTTCGCATACCTGATCGGCAACTGGAACAATCTCGCCCAGATCATCTTCGACAGCTTCGCAGGTCTTGGCCTGAAAGGTTCGGGCACCAGCTTTTCCGCCGCCGATCTGCTGCGGCCCGGCAAGGTGGCGCAGACTGGCCTCGATGCCGGTCGCCCGCTGCTCGAATCCATCTCGGACATGATGGGCTATTGGTCGTTCTTCGAGAACTTCATCCAGATCGCCTGCCTGATGTTCGCCTGGGCGCTGGTACTGCTGGCCTTCTTCATTCTCGCCGTGCAGCTCTTCGTCACGCTGATCGAGTTCAAGCTGACTACGCTGGCGGGCTTTGTCCTCATTCCCTTCGGCCTCTTCGGCAAGACCGCCTTCATGGCCGAGCGCGTTCTTGGCAATGTCGTCTCCTCCGGCATCAAGGTGCTGGTGCTCGCCGTCATCATCGGCATCGGCTCGACATTGTTCTCGCAGTTTACGGCCGGTTTCGGCGGCGTGACGCCGACCATCGACGACGCCATGGCAATCGTGCTCGCCGCACTTTCCCTTCTCGGCCTCGGCATCTTCGGTCCTGGCATCGCTTCCGGTCTGGTTTCTGGCGGCCCGCAGCTTGGCGCAGGTGCAGCAGTTGGAACCGGCCTTGCAGCTGGCGGCATGATGCTTGCCGGCGGCGCTGCCGCAGGCATGGCCGCGAAGGGAGGGGCAGCGGCGCTGTCGGGTGGAGCTGCGGCTGTCCGTGGCGGTGCTGCTGCCGCAGGTGCGGCGAGCGCCGCCTATAGTGTCGGATCGCTCGGCCAGTCAGGCGCTGCCGGTGTTGCCCGCGCGGCAGGCTCCGCCGCCGCATCGCCTCTGAAACGGACGGCCTCGAAAGCAGCGGAAAGCGTCAAATCCAGCTTCTCCGATGGCGCGCGCGCCGGGCTCGGCGTCACCGGTGGATCGTCCTCGCAGGGAACCATTGGCGGTGCGAGCGTGGCCGACGCTGCCGGACCCGCCTCCGCGGGCGGCCCGCCTGCATGGGCGCAGCAGATGCACCGCCGCCAGGCGCTCAATCACGGCACGACCATGGCCGCCCATGCCGTCCGCTCCGGTGACAGCCACGGCGGCGGCTCTTCCGTCAACATCTCCGAAAGTGACCGCTCATGAACATCTTCAGACGTCCAGCGACCCATTACGGCAAATCGCCCGAACCCGAGACGCCTTACCAGAAAGCCGCACAAGTCTGGGACGAGCGCATCGGCTCGGCTCGCGTGCAGGCCAAGAACTGGCGCTATATGGCCTTCGGCTCGCTGATCCTCTCGGCGGGCTTCGCTGCCGCGCTCGTTCTGCAATCGGCGCGAGGGACCGTCGTGCCCTGGGTGGTGCAGGTTGATAATCTCGGCCAAGCCCAGACCGTCGCCGCAGCCACCGCCGATTACCGTCCGACCGATCCGCAGATCGCCTTCCATCTTGGCCGTTTCATCGAGCAGACGCGCTCGATCCCGGCGGATGCCATCATCGTGCGCCAGAACTGGCTGCGCGCCTATGAGTTCACCACGGATAGGGGAGCGGCCGCGCTCAACGACTATGCCCGCGCCAATGATCCGTTCACCCGTGTCGGCCGCCAGCAGATCGCAGTCGAGGTTTCCAGCGTCATCCGCGCCTCGAACGACAGCTTCCGAGTCGCCTGGACCGAGCGCCACTACGAGAACGGGCAGCTTTCCACGACCGAGCGCTGGACCGCGATCCTGACCATCGTGATCCAGACTCCGCGCGATGCCGAGCGTCTGCGCGCCAATCCGCTCGGCATCTACGTCAATGCAATTTCATGGTCGCGGGAGATGAGCCAATGACCATCGCGTTTTCCCGCAATTCCGCCTTGTCGGTTTTCCGTAAACCCGCCTTCGCGGCTTTGTTGCTTTCGGCCACCATGCTGGCAGGCTGCGCCACCAACAAAGCGCCGCAGTTCAGCTATGATGCCGATGTGCCAGCGTTGCCCGTCGTGCCGACCGCTGTCACCGATGACCGGCCTCGGCCGCTTCACACGCCGCCGGCCTGGACGGTCGCACGCGGCGGAACTGCTGCCGGAACACCGGCAGGCCGCGTCGAGAACGCCAATGCCGCCGCCCGCGTCGAGCCGCGCCGCGAGGGTTACTATAACGCCATCCAGATCTATCCCTGGTCGGAAGGCGCGCTCTATCAGGTCTATGCTGCACCTGGGCAGATCACCAATATCGCGCTGGAGCCGGGCGAAAGCCTGACCGGCGCGGGACCGATTGCGGCGGGAGACACCGCTCGCTGGATCATTGGCGATACCGAGAGCGGGAGCGGTACGTCGCGCCGGGTCCATATTCTCGTCAAACCATCCCGATCCGACATCTCAACCAATCTCGTGGTGACGACCGATCGGCGCACCTACATGATCGAGTTGCGCGCCCGCGAGGCGCTCTATATGCCGTCCGTGTCCTGGTCATATCCTGCGCTGCCTGCCGGTCAGCGCCAGACCGTTCCCGCAGCACCCATCATCCCGGTCGAGGCGGCACGCAACTATCGTTACGGCCTGACCGGAGATACGCCGCCATGGCGACCGATTTCCGTCTTCGACGATGGTCGCCGTGTCTATGTCGTTTTTCCGCGCGGCATCGTGCAGGGAGAGATGCCGCCGATCTTCGTCATCGGTTCCGAGGGCGAGACCCAGATCGTCAATTCCCGTGTTCACCAGAACATCTTGATCGTCGATCGGCTGTTCGGAGCGGCTGAGCTGCGTCTTGGTAGCGGCAAGCAGCAGCAGACGGTCAGGATCGTTCGCATCGAGCAAAGGCAAGCTGCCCAGCCCGCCAAAACCGGGGAGCAATCGTCATGAGTGAAGAGGCTACCACCAACCCAACGCCGATGCGTCTGCGTGCCGAGCCGCCGCGCGTCACGCGCTTGTCGCGCAAGATGCTGGCCGGTGCCGGGGCTGTTGCGCTCCTCGGCATCGGCGGGGCGCTGATCTATGCGCTCCAGACGCGCGACATGAGCGGAAACGGTGAAGAACTCTATTCGACCGAGAATCGCGCCACGGCAGATGGACTGGCGGGTCTGCCGAAGGATTATACCGGGCCGGTCCTGGGGCCGGCATTGCCGGGCGATCTCGGTGGCCCGATCCTGGATGCCCAGAACCGGGGTCAGCCGGTCACGCCGCCCGCCATGGCGACGCCTGCCCGCGATCCTGCCGAAGAGCGCCGGCTTGCCGAAGAAGAAGCTGCGCGTCTCAGTACAGTGTTCTTCCAGTCCGGGCCAAGAGTGGCGACGACGCCTGGCTCCAATATGCCGGGCCTTGCTGGCCTTGACCTTGGTAGCCAGCCCGCAACACAGGACCGTCACACGGCATTTCTGAATGGGCCGGTGGAACGGCAGACCGTTGCCATGGATCGGATCATGGCGCCAGCCTCGCCCTACATCCTTCAGGCAGGGGCCGTAATCCCGGCGGCGATGATTACCGGCATCCGCTCGGACCTTCCCGGCCAGATCACCGCGCAGGTGACGGAAAATGTCTATGACAGTCCGACCGGCAGCCTGCTCCTGATCCCGCAGGGAACGCGCATCATCGGTCAGTATGACGCCGGTGTGCAGTTCGGTCAGCGCCGCGTGCTGCTGGTCTGGAACCGCCTGATTCTGCCCAACGGCCGCTCCATCGTGCTGGAGCGCCAGCCCGGTGCGGACGCTTCCGGTTATGCCGGGCTGGAAGATGGCGTTGACTACCACTGGTGGGATCTGATGAAGGCGGCGGGGCTGTCCACGTTGCTTGGCATCGGCACGGAACTGGCGACCGACGACGAGGATCGTCTGATCCGCGCCATCCGCGACGGAGCGCAGGATACCATCAATCAGGCCGGGCAACAGATCGTCCAGCGCCAGTTGCAGGTCGCGCCGACCCTGACGATCCGGCCGGGCTACCCGGTCAGGGTCATCGTTACCCGCGATCTCGTACTCGAACCTTACAGGAGCTGACCATGACGAAGCTGAAACTCGGCCCCCTCATCGAAGACAAGCCCGTGAAGGTGACGGTGGAACTGCCGGGGCCGCTGCACCGCGATCTTGTCGCCTATGCCGAAGTGCTGGCTCGCGAAACCGGCCAGCCCGCTGCCGATCCTGTCAGGCTGATTGTGCCGATGCTGGAGCGGTTCATTGCGACAGATCGGGGCTTTGCCAGCGCCCGAAGGTCTCGCTCATGAGGTGCCGAGCGAGTCATGGCGCGTCGCGGCGATGATTTCCATCAACGTATCGACGGCCTTTCGTGTCGCATCCCATTTGGTGGTCTGATCCATTTCCCGGTTCTGAAGGGTGAGGCTCACCGCGCCGTGTACCGTTGACCAGAACATGAAGCTGTAACGGCTCAGATCCATGCCGGGCAAAAAGCCTTGGTTCTGAGAGCAGCGAAGTCCCGTCAGCAATAGATTTAGTATCTGTCTTCCAGCTTCGCCCGACCATGGATCATCGCTGACTCCGAGCCGTGGCGGCGGTGTGAACATCAGCCGGTACAGCGTGGGGTTTTCCAACGCAAAGCGGACATAGGCATAGCTGCCGTCACGCAAATAGCCGAATGGATTGCCACGCATCTGCTGGAAGACGGCCAGCTTTTCCCTGTAGAGCTGGTTGAAACCTTCGTCCCGAACGGCGCGCAGCAAGGCGCTCTTGTTGCGGAAATGGCCGTAAAGCGCTGGCGCTGTGCAACCGATGGCGTGCGCGACCGCAGTCAGCGGTACGTCGAGGTCGCCACGTTCTGACAGCAGCCGGATCGTTTCGTCGATCGCGCGACGAGCAATATCAAGTTCTTGCTCTTTCCGGGGACGGGCCATTCGGATGCCTGTTGCAACTTGTCGTGAAAACTAAACGACATTTACTTTTTTCGTTGACGGGCCGGAAGTCAAGAAGCAGCATTCGATAACTGAACGTCGTTTAGTTTGAAGATGTGCGGAGAGCCGATGAACGCACACAGATCGATTTTCGCGTTGATGATGGCGGGGTGCCCGTCAGAAACCGAACGCTGTTTCGGATGATGCACCATGGCTGTGACCGGGAACAATCAGACCTCGCCTGATGATAGCCTCACGAAGGCCGTTGAGGGGAAACCCGGTGCATCTGCGGTCCGGCTGAACCAGTTGCGATATTTTGTTGCCGCCGTCGATCATGGGAGTTTTCGCAAGGCTGCTGCCGCGCTTTCGGTGCAGGAATCCTCCATCAGCCGACGAATCCGTGATCTCGAAGATGAACTCGGGGCGTCGCTTTTTATGCGACATGCTGGCGGGGTGCGGTTGACCGTTGCCGGGCGGGAATTCCTGCGCAACGCTCGCCATGCTCTTCGCCAGATCGATATCGGGGTGACAAAGGTGGCAGCGGTTGGCCGGGCGGAGCAAGGGCTGATCAAGGTCGGGATATTCTCGTCCCTCGCATCCGGTTTTCTGTTCGATTTGCTTCGAGATTATGGGTCACGCCATCCGAAGGTGCAGGTCGACATTATTGATGGAAATTCGCCCGAGCATGTCGCCGCTGTCCGCAAGCTTTATCTGGACGTCGCATTCATCACGGGAACGACAGCATGGGACGGATGCGAGACGGAGCATATGTGGTGCGAAAAGGTTTACGTGGTGCTGCCTGATGAACATCCGTTGGCGGGCAAGCCCGAACTTGGATGGGCCGATTTGGCTTCCGAGCGGTTCATCGTGAGCGATGTCGCGCCGGGACAAGAGATCCACGACTATTTGGTCGCTCACCTTGCTGGTCTCGGCCGCCACCTCGATATTCAGTCTCAGCAGGTCGGCCGCGACAATATCCTATCTCTGGTCGCTCTCGGTCGGGGCCTCACTCTGACGAGTGAAGCGACGACCGTCGCGCAGTTTCCGGGGGTCGCCTATCGGAAGCTTGCCGGTGAGGTGCTGCCGTTCAGCATGGTCTGGTCCGCGCAAAACGACAATCCAGCATGTCGGCGGTTATTAAGCTTGGCCCGGTCGATGGCGGGACCGGCCGGGAGAAAGTAGGATTTGTCGGCACATGCGATTGTGCCGACGTGTAAGGCTACCCCAAGTTGCGCCATCGGCTATTCCAGCGACTTTTCGATGAAGCCGAGCGTATTGGCGTTCTCGACCAAGGTTCGCACCTTGGAGCGCTCGAGTCCTTCAGGCACTTCCGCCTCGATCTCGAGCCTGAGTTTCACCTGACTGCCCGGAAGCGTGGTGAGCTGTTCGACGATCGCCTCTACAATCTGGTGGATGTCCCGGGCCGGACGATCCGGCGAGATCATCACGGTGCCGGAAAACCGCGTCGGCTTCTTTTCCGGCGCAGGCGTGGTCGGCGCGTCGTCCATTGGCGGCCCATCGGGCGCCGGCGTGCCACCACCCGGCCCCGAGGCTGTGTCGCCCGATCCAGGCTGCACCGGCGCCGGGCGGTGGGCTTCGGCCACCTCCGGTGTCACGATGACGCTGTCGCTGTCGATCACGACCGCGGCGCTGGCCGCCCGCTCGATCGCCAGCCCCAGATAGGTGCCGGCCCCCTCCTCCCATCGCTCGGCATAGGCGAACGGACCGGGCAGCATGCCACTCACCGCCGCATGCACCGTCTTGACCAGTACGTCCTGGCCCTTGAGACGCGGCAGATAGATGTAGCGGTTGAGATATTCCCGCAGGTCCTTGAGCGACAAATGCGGCTTGTCGTTCCAGATGTATTTCTGCAGGTCACGGTCGAGGCGCGACGGCCCCAATTCCGTCAGCAGGCCCTCCTCGGCCACCAGCTTCTTGCTCGCCCGGGCCAGCAGCCCGTCCTGCGCCGGAATCTTGCCCGACACCCATTCCCAATCCGCCTGCGCGCTTTCCTGGGCGGGATAGTGCAGATAGCACCACGCCTCTTTCAGGCGCGTCTTCATCGTCTCGTTCGCCTCGGTCAGCTTCGCCTTGGCCAGCGCACTGTCGCTCTGGGTGAGGTTCAGCCGCTCGGTGTCGCGCACGATCTCGCCCCACGCCAGGGACGCGCGCACGGCGTCTTTCAGATGATCGAGCTGGCGGGCCTCCGCAGCGATGAACACCAGCATGTTGCGATAGACGCGCGGCGTGCTGCCGCGCTGAGTGAGGATGTCCTTCGCCTCGACCAGCGCGTCCGAACCGTCGCGCCCGTTATGCGGATGCTGGACCCCCAGCACAACGACACGCACGCCGCCCGCCTCATCGGGGACTTCGGCTGACGAGGCCGGCGCGACCTGAACCGCGTCGAAATGCCCGCGATCGGCAAGCCCGTTCACGTATTTTCCGAGTTCGCTGTCGATCATCACATCGACCAGTGCCGCCTCGATCTGCGCCGCCTTGTCCGCTGCGATACGGTTAAGGCTCGCCGACATCGAGTACCAATAGCGGCCCAGATCGGCATGCATGAACTTGGCCTGATTGGTCAGCCGGCGCAGCGCATCGCCGAAGATCGCCGGACGCTCGCCCGGCTGCACGACACCGAGATTGATCTGTTTGTCGTCGAGTCCGGTGTTCTGCTGCTGATGCGTCGGCGCCGTACCCATGAAGATCGCGCGGGCGACGCGGCGCGTCGCCGAATAGCGGTTAAGGTTGGGCGCCGATTGATCGACCTTGTACGGGGTGGAGGCCGTGCCATCGACGTCGCCGGCGATAATCGACTGCCAGGTCACGTCGAGATAATGGAGCAGTTCCGGCTCCACGCGCGGCGAACTCACCGCAACGCTGCCCGGCATGATCATCACCGACGGGTCTGCGTTCATCCAAAGTTCGTGGATCGCCTGCGCCATCAGGCGCAGGACGCCGCGCGTGCGCTGGAACTTCTCAAGCGAACCCCAGCTCGTATAGAGCTGGTCGAACAGCTCGGGATGGATCGGATAGGCCTTCTCCAGCTTGCGCCGATAATCCTCATCCGCGCAGCCTTGCGGGAAATCGTTGGCGTTTTCCCGGTACAGCTTGGCGAACTGCTTCAGCGTGTTGTCGCGATGATGGAACTTGTCGCCGGGGATTTCCTTGAACAGCCGCCGCCGGACGATCTCATAGCTCTCTTCCTGGCTCGCCGGCCGCCACGAGGATTCCACGCGGCTGAAGGTCTGCTTGAGGCGCGCGAGCGCCTCCTGGCCGCCTTCGCCGCCCACCTCGATCTGAGACGCCGGCAAGGAGGCGACCAGCAGCGTGCCGGGGCTGGCCTTAACCGCCTCGGTCAGCGACTGAACGAACGACAGGTTCGCATCGAACGAGCCGGACGGCAGGCCCTCGACCTTGTAGATCTGGCGCAGATAGGCGACCCATTCATCGATCAGGATCAGGCACGGCGCATATTTCTTGAAGAGCGCCTCCAGAAGGTTGGAGCCTGGCGCAATGCCGCTGGCGTCATTTTCCGCCACCATGGCGAAGGCGTCTGCGCCGCCGAGCTGCCAGGCGAGTTCGCCCCAGGTCGTGCGGATCTTCAGGTCGCCTTCCGCGTGGAGCACGTCCTGCGGTCCTCGCGACGTGCCGACCAGGACCGCCCGATTGACGGCCTTCGGCACGGTCAGGCCGAGCTTGTCCAGCAACTGATCGAGGCCCGACAGGTCCTGCACCGGCGTCGGCCCGGCCATGTGATAGAGGGCCAGCATTGAGTGGGTCTTGCCGCCGCCGAAGTTGGTCTGCAGCTCGACGACCGGATCGCCCCCGCTGCCGGACAGCCGCTTGGCCGCGCCGATCAGCAGCGTGCTCAACCCTTCCGTCAGATAGGTGCGGCTGAAGAACTGGCGCGGATCGCGATATTCCGGCGGCGCGCTTCCCGAATGCACCTTGGCGAGGTCGGCCGCGAACTCTGCCTGCTGGAACTCACCGGTGGCGACATCCTGGTGCGGCTCGACCACCTCGCGCCACGGCAAGAGGCCGGCCACGGTCTCGACCGAAATTTCGAGGCGCTGGGTCTTCCGGCGTTCCTCATTGCGCGCCAGCTCGGTGAACTTGGTGCGCAGGATGGTGTCGCGCATCTTGCCGAGCTGCTCGGCCGTTTCCCCCGCGCTGATCGCCTCCATCAGCCGACGCATGGAATCGAGCGCGCGCTCGGCGTCGTCATAGGTGAAAGTCTCATTGTGCGACAGCTTGTTGCGCACGTCGCCCAGTTCGTTGACCAGCGAGCGCTCCGCACGGCCAAGAACGGTCTTGAACGCCTCAGCCCAGAACCGATCCATCGCGTTGAACAGCGCGGCCTGATCCCAGCCGACCTCGCCGTTGCTGTTCGGGCGCAGGTTCGGCAGCTTCTCCAGAACCTGGACCTGCCAGTGCCCCTTGAGGGAGGTCTCCAGCCTCTTTTCGACGAAGGGGATCAGCGCCGACGGCAGCAGCTCCATCCCCTCAAACACATATTGGCGCGTACTTTTTGCCACGTCCCGTTCCCCCTTAAATATCCAACCGGATCTGACGATCGCCGCTTGTGTCGTGAATGGCCGCCGCGGCCTTTGTCAGCTCGGTCCAGTCGGCGATCAGGGCGTTGTAAGCCGTGGCCTCCTTGGCATCCTTCCGCTTGTTAGCGCTGATGTCGTAAAGGCAGTAGGCGAGATCCTTCACGGCCTCGGCCTGGGTGTTGATCTTCTTCATCAGGACGGCGGTGTCGTGGGAGATGCCGTCCTTCTCGTGCAGGCGGACCAGGTGCTGGAGGCATTCCCACACCGTCAGGTGGCCATCACTTTCCGGCTCCCAATCCCCGGCGAGTTCGTCGCGAGAGAGAATACGGACCTTGCCGGCGGCGCTTTCGACGATACCGGCGTGCTTGACGCTATCGACAGAGATACCGCGCGCGGTGGCGATGCTGTTGGCCGTACCGTATTCGCCCTTGCCCATGCCATTCTGCTCAAACCAGGTGATGGCGAACCGCGTGTCCGCGTCGAACTCACCCTGGATGCCGCCGAGATATTCATCCAGTTCCCGGTTGATGAGCTGAAGTGCAGTTTTCACGCTCATCGGGCTGTCGTCGGATTCCAGCACGGCCTTGTAGCGTGAGAACACACCCATGCCGGGGCCGATGGCCGACTGCGGCATGTCTGCCGGCGCAATATTGGCAGCCTGAAGCTCGGCGATCGCCGGCGGCAGCTCGCGTTTCAAAGCACGGATGAATTCGGCACGTGAGATGATTTCGGCCGTGGCTTCCTTCTTTCGGCACACGAGAACGACCGAATTGGCGAGGGCGTTGGTGCCCTTGGCGATCAGCCGCCCGGGGCTTTCGGTACGAATGGGCCATGTGCCGAGCACAGAAAAACCAGCGGAAATAACCGCTTGCAGAAAGGTGGACCAGCCCGTTGAGCTGATTCCTTCCTGCTCAACTTCACTTTGCTTGAAAGCATAGTAGATCGTGGCGGGAAAATCTGCGGCCGTTCCGTCAGCCATTCTTCCAATTGCCGCCGTCATTCCTTCAAGGAAAAACTTCTCCGCAGCATCCGCACCGCCGTGCCGATAAGGGGTCGCAACCAATTCTTCAGTTTTCGGCGTCGCCAAAACACCGAAAATCGATGGGTAGATTTCTTTTAGACTAGGCTTGAGCCAGCAAAAGAAAAAATCTGAAAGGTCTGCGTATCCGATGTTGTCATAATAGGGCGGATCGGATGAAATTACCGTTCCAGCCTCATAAATCACTTCCCCAGCATTAACTTGTTTAACAGATCCAATTCCTGACGCGGGGAAATCTGCAATTGCCCTGCTGATCTTATCGACCGGCGTCGACCAATTCCCCCCTGAGTTCGAGAAGAAGTTGACTTCAGCATAATCCCAGACCATCGGAATCGCTTGGCGAGCAAAAGTTTCGCGCAGGGCTCCTCGATCGCTCATCCAGCTTGTCACGGTTGAGCCGAGGTTTGTTAATTTCGAGATCGCGAAAGCCAAATATACACTCACCGCCTCCGCATATGCCTTTGCACCATCACCACCATCACGCAGCGGGGCCGTGTTGGAGGATTTGCTTGCAGCCGACGCATCAACCTCGACCTGCGCACGCACCTCATGCACTAGGCTGCTAAAGGTATTCAGGGCCACCAACTGACGATCAGTGAATAGATCACCGAAGGTCGTGAGTCCGTAGTCTACCGTCCAGAAATTGCGAGGATCGTTCGGCAGGCTGGCCTCGGGCTTCCACGCAGGCTTTGCCGACAAGGCCAGCGTTCTGTGCATATCCGTAGGTGCAACATAAGCACGGGTGCGATGGCCTTCGGCGACGATCGCGATCAGCGTCTGGCCCATTTTACCAGCGCGTCCGTTGCTCTTCACATAGTCAGGGGTGATGGCGGTATCCGACATAAGGCATCGGAAATTCGCGCCACGACCCGCCTTGGTCCCTTCCTTAGCCGCGGCGATCTCGGCTTTGGTTCCGCCATGCCTAATCCGATAGGAAATGGTCTTGGCCTGCTTATCGACCATAGGCTCGACCCAAGCCTCCTTGCCGGTCTTGGTGCTGAGCAGGAAGCTTGAAGCGATCGGCACCTGGACGTTGGCAAACGCAGGATCGGGACTAGGCACCGTTCGCGCCCAGATCCAGGCAACTACTGTCGCTTGGCCGCCACCATATTCCTTGGACAGCTCCACCTGCGGATATAGATTCCCGATGCGCTCCCACGCCTTCTCGCGCATCCACTCGCCATAATATTTGACGTCCTCGGCGAGCCCCTCGGCGTTGCGGTAGAATTGCCGGTCCTTCGCGCCCGGATGGATGGGCTGCTTGTCCTTGAACCTCGGCGGGATCTCGATCATCGCCTTGCCGATCATCACCGCGACCGGGTTCAGGTCGGACCCATAAGCGGGCAGACCGAGGCGTTGCGCCTCCAGCGGGATCGAACCGCCGCCCGAGAACGGATCATAGACCGGCGGCAGCTCGCCGCCGCAGCTCTTGCGGATCTCGGCGCGGGCGCGTTCCAGCACTTCCTCCTTGGTCGAGTTCTCCCACACCACAAGTTCCTCAATGATGCCGAACAGGCGCTTGCGTTCGGCCTCCTGCGCTTCGGGCGTGGGGAATTTCCCGGGGTCGCTCGACGGATCATCGACAAGCTGGGCGAACAGCACCGCGCGGCACGCCGCCAGCGGCCGCCGCGCCCACCACATATGCAGCGTGGACGGATGCCCATGCCGGATGGACTTTTCGCGTGCGGAGGCGGCGTTGATCGCTTCAAGCGGGATCGCAACCTCAATCAATTTCTTCTTGGTGTTAGTCGTCGAGGTCATAAACCAGCCTGTAGGTTGCGGGATGGATGGTCAGTTCGCCGCCGTCGCGCAGGGCGCGCAGGCGGGCGCCCGTCATCTCGACGGGACCACCCTCCGGGTTGATAAGAATGAAGGAATAGAGGTCCGGCTTCTGGTCGAGCAGCCCCCAGAGATCGGCCTCGAGCTGGAGCGGTTCGTGCTCCAGACAATGGTCCTTGGGATAATAATGCCGCAGAACCTCGCCGCATGCCGAGCGGCGCTCCCACGGAAAACGTGTCCCGTTGGCGCGACCGATCCAGCTCCCGTCCGCATGGAAAAAACGGTCCTCGCCGTCAGCCTTGTAGCCTTCAGCCAACGCAAACCGCGCCATGACACTGGGGCGTGGCGGCTTCGGCGCGACGCGGGGCCTGCTCGCCATCTCCGTCTCGATCAGCTCTCGATCCGGTTCCACGGTTGGCGAGACGGGCTCAGGCTGCGACGCCGGCTCATCTTCGTCCGCCAGGAGGAGATCATCCGCATCCGCGGGCTCGGCATCACCGCGTTCGTCTTCCGCGACCTGGTCGACGCCATCATCATCGCCAGGTTCGGCAGGGAGTTGGACTTCGACGATCGGAGCGGCGGCGATGTGCTGGGGACCGAGCGTGAAATTCTCCTCGAGATACTCCCTGATATCCTCGGGCGAGCGCTCGAACGCATAGGCCAGCGCCGCGCGAATATCCGCGCTCAGAGGCCTGCCGATCTCTTCCGGCACGCGCTTGGCGAGCTTGGCCTTCGTCAGCGGGCTAACGAACAGCTTGCGGTCGAGCCACAGGATGTCGGTGAGCCGCGCTGTGCCTGCGGGCACACCGTCCAGGTAGGGGATGACTTCCAGCTTGGGGGTCTGAACCCAGCTCGTCGCAGCAATCGCTTCCGCCAGCACACGCACACGCTCGGTCTCGGCGGCATCGGCAAGCTCGATCCGTCCAAGCTGGGTGCCGAACGCCGTCAGCCAGGCGCGGCGATCCTCCATGCCGGCGAGCAGCGACGGCTGGTTGAAGCGTTCTTCGACGAGATCCGACAAGGCCGGCAGGGCCGAGAACGGCGGCGCGTGCACCGTCTCTCCCGACAGTCGCTGAAAATCGGCGGTCTTGCGTTTGACCCATTCGTGCAGATGGCTCCACCGGAACAGGGTCTGCATGCTCAGGCCATAGCCGAGCGTCTCGACCGGCGCCCACTCGCCCACGAGGTTCAGCCAATGTCCGCGCTCTTCCCAGATGCGGGTCGGGTATCGGACCAGCAGGGTCCGAACTCGCCGGGCGTCGTCGGAGGACAGCGCCTTTCCCGAGGCCAGCGTTCCGAGCCATTTCAGCGCCAGATCCGCAGACGGACGGTCGGCGACGCCGATGCGATGCCACAGACTGAGGTCGAGCACGGACACGCGCACAACGGCGGCGCCGGGAACATCTTCCTCGTCGCCGGTCAGGAAGACGCCGCCGGACGTGGCCCATGTGCCGTCATGGGCGAGGATCAGCTTCTCGGTCTTGAAGGCGCTCCTGATGTTCTGCGCATCTGTGGTCGAACAACCGTCAAGCATCTGGTCCAGACGACGATACCATTTCTCGACCTCATGCACCGGCGCCCTGTCGGATTTTGCCAACGCGCGCAGTCGGTCGAGCAGGCGTCCGGGGCCGCTCGGCGTACTGCGGACGCCGAGAAGGTCGAGGAGCGGGCGTGTCGTTTCCCGGTCGAGCAGCCCATGCACGAAGGGCTCGACATCGATCAGCGCCTCCGTCTCCGGCGTCCTGCGCACCAGGTCCGCCGGGAGCTGCATCATGTTCCGCGTATCGGGAAGACAGGGTTTGGCCCTCAGCTTCAGCAGCCAATCCGCCAGCAAAGGCTCCGACGTCACCGATCGTGTCGATCCCGTGGTCGCGACCTGCGACAGGCGAGCACCCGCGGCCCGCGACCAATAGGTGTCGCGCTGATCCAGAATCTTGCCGACGATCTTGGTCCAGATGCCCGCGTCATCCTTCGACAGCGCCTCCCAATGCCTCCAGTAGTCGGCAGAGAAATCCCAACTCTCAATGACGAACTGGTTGGTGACGTAGGGATAGTAAAGCGTCCCGCGTGCCCCACGCGCCTGGGCTTCCGCCGTGAGCTGTTGTCGCCCGTAGATGCTTTGACGCTTCTGGACGAACGGTATGAACCTCAGGAGGCCGGAGCGACCGGATCCGATCCAGCGAAGCCAATCCTCCCGCGAGCAGGATTTGAAACCGGCCACATAGTCTGCGTGCAGAAGCTGCGCTTTCCGGACCGAATCCGGCAGCAAACCTTCCAAAGCGCCATTTTCGTCGAACAACACGCCCTTGTCGATCGCCCGGAGTTTCAGATCGGCGCAGGCAAACCGGAAGGAGTCGCCAATGGAGACGCCGAGCTTGGCCGCGATTTGGGCGAGTTGAACACACTCGGCGAGCTTCGGTTGCCCGGAGCCGAAATAGTCGGCGGCGACGCGCTCGATCACAGCGTTGACGTCGCTCGTTCCGTCTAGGCCGATCTCCTCCAGCACCGCGAAGGCCGCCTCGACAGTGTCGTTGCGGCTTTCTCCCTCCGCCTTGTCGCGGCGCTGTTCGGCAAGAAACCGGGTCCAGTTCTGGTTGAGGACGATCAGATGGCTAGCGAGAAACTCCCAATCTTCCTCTGACTGGAGCAGCTTCTTCTCACCGAGCCGCACGATTTCCGACGCCGCATACAGCACCTCCTTGCCCTGCACCGGCACGATCCGCAGGGCGTCGGCGTCGTGACACTGCCAGCCCGTCACCTCGGGCGCGATATAGGCCCACAGGTTCAGCAGGTGCCACCAGGTAGCAGGTCGTGGCAGGTGATTGCTGCGCAGACGCTCAAGCAAATCCGACTTCGAGAACTCCTCGACCAGACCCCAATGAACGAGTGTGGTCCGGTTCCTGGCCGATACGTGCCTGCACAGCGCCGGCCGGGACTTGGCGTCGAGCAACGCCATAGCCTGGTCGGCCGGCCAGATGTCGAAAATCGGCCGCGGAACGGTGATCGCGGCCTTGGCGCCGACCAGCTGCCCCTCTTCGGTCAGAAGCATCGGCCGGCCATCGATCGCGGCGTCAAACGCCAGTTCGACGATCGCGCCGCATGCCCCCTCAAGCGTGGCCGCCTCACGGTCCACGTCGGGCAGCAGGCCATAGGCGTCCGACCGATCCTGTGCGCTCGTCCTCGTCTGCTCCAGCCACTCCACCATGGCGCTGGCCGCGAGCTCGCCAGCCCGTTTCAGCAGCCAACGATTGGTTGGCGAAGTCTCCGGATCCTTGATCTTGAGGCGCGCCGGGTCCTGAATGAAGGGCGCATTGCAGGCGAAGGGGAGCGCCGTTTCAACCCCGGTCGGCAGAACGACATAGAGTCTGCCCTTCGCGCCCAGCACGATCTCGACCCGGCAGGGCGGGAAATCACCACTGTCTTCAGCGCCCAGCATCCGCTCATTACGGATCTCGTCGAGCGCCTCGTCCGGAAAGGCTTCCTCGCCCGATCGCACCAACAGGAAGGGATCGTCCGCCTTCTCATCCAGGGCCATCCATTCGCTCTCGGCGATGGGGCCGGGTCCAAGGCTCTGCCAATGCACCTCGCTGTCACCGATCCGCAAGCGGCGGATTGTCTTGAAGAAGAGCAGCGAAACCGGGCTCTTCAACCATTCATCGAGGTTCTTTTCGACCTCCCGCCGCAACCGCGCATCGGCAATCGCTACTTCGACGCGCGTGACGCCCGACGTCAGATTGCGGCCGTCGATCCAATGCGGCTGGGTGAACCGTGCGCGCTCGAAGGCGACCGCCAGGGTCGGCGTGACAAGCTCGACACGATCGCCCAGGCTGAAGGTGCTCTTGAACCCGATCCCTCGAAACCCGATCGTGTGAAGGGCTCGCTTGTTGGAATAGCCGAAGCGGCAGATCGAGGCGAAGTGGGCCTCGATAAAGTCCTCGCCATTGTGCTCGAACACGAAGCGTTCATTCTCGATCGACACACAGGCTTCGCTGGCGCCGGCATCGTCGGCGTTCTGGAGCAACTCAGAGAGGATATGGCGAGGGCTCTGGACCTGCTTGAAAAGCTGGTGCCAAGGCCCTGCAAGTTCAGGATCAGCCTCAAGCTGATCCCATCGCTTGGTGGCGCGGTCCTGGATCGGCTGGAAATAGTCGGGCCACGCGGCGGGCGCCGTCGCCATCTGGGAGGTCGCCGTCATAGCGGCGCCTCTGCGCGCTCCAGCAAGCGCCGCAGGTCGAACTGGATCGCGGTTTCGAGGAAGGACGGTTCCCGCTCCACGAGCGGGCCGCACACATAGCGAGGCGCCTGAGCAACGTCGGCGTTGACGGAGACGATCGCCAGGATGAACTTCTCCGGCTCATGCAGGGAGGTGATGACCTCCTGCCGCGTGACCATCACGCTGTCCGCGCCGTCGATACGGCCCTTGACCTCGATGAAGCGCAGATGCCCCGACTTCGGATCGTGCGAGGCGATGTCGTAGCCGATCTTCTGGGCCGAGACATCAGCCGGCACATTGCCCAGCGCGCGCTCCGCCGCCATCACGGCTTCCATCGCCGCAAGCTCGATCCGTCGCCGCGCGGCGGGATCTTCGGCGAAGTGGTTCGGGACGCCTGGCGCCTGACGCGCTTCGAGCAGGCCGCGCGGAATGACGACCATGCCGCCCCGCACGCGCGGCGGCTGCGATGAGATGAACCGCTCGCGCTCAAGATGGTCCATGCGGCGCTTCTGCCGTTCCGCCAGATCTTCCGCCCGGCGTTGGGCGTTCTGCCAGTTCACCCGCGTCTTCT
This sequence comes from Sphingobium sp. HDIP04, assembly GCF_000445085.1. Lineage (NCBI taxonomy): Bacteria > Pseudomonadati > Pseudomonadota > Alphaproteobacteria > Sphingomonadales > Sphingobiaceae > Sphingobium > Sphingobium sp. HDIP04. The sequence goes on from NZ_ATDO01000115.1 coordinate 56,809, forward strand.
TGCCGGCGCGCTCTTCCTCCTTCAGCTCGAAGGCGCGCGCGTCCCAGTAGTTGATCTCCTTCTTGAGCCGCGCGCGAACTTCCTGCTCGACCTTTTCGATCTCGGGCAAACGCCGCGCCTTGACCTCGCCGACATGACCCTGGGCGAGCTCGACCGTCGCGAACCGGATCGCGGCCTTTTCCAGATCCGTAGTCAACCAGCTCTCGTCCAGGAGATCGCGGACACTGGCGACCTCCTCCGGCGTGGCAGGCCGCAGATTCAAATGCGGTGCGATGCCCGCGTTGACCGTAGCGCCGGCCTTGTCGATGGCGGCGAACTGCAATCGCTGCGAAATCACATGCGGTTTGCCGGCGCTGGTCACACGTCCGTCCTGGACGCTGTGCTCCAGCAAGAAGATCGCCGACAGCGCGTCACCGGCGTCGGTGTCGTCCACCAGAATCGCCCCCTGGCGCATGATCTGCTCATATTGTTCGCGGATCAGGCTGATCACCGCTTCGAGCAACGGATGGCCGGGGCAGACGAAGGCGGCGACCGGCTGCTGGTTGATCTTGTCCTTCTCGAAACAGATCCGCTCATATTGCGTCTGGATCGGCGCGCCGGTCCCGATCTGACGATCCCGCTCGCGGATGCGCACGGGCACATGGGCGATTTCCCAACGCCCTTCCTCTCGGCGCTTGATCCGGCCGCCCAGATGCTGGAACGCCTCGACAAAGAAGCTCTGGATATGGTGCGGCTGCAGGCGCAGCGCCTCGGCCCGCTCCATTTCCAGGCGCAGTTCCTCGACCCTGGCCTCCGGCATGGTGTCGTTGGTCAGCGCCCGGCGACGCAGCAGTTCCAGCAGATGTCCCTGATCGACGGCGCCATCGACTTGCTGGAAGAGGCGCGCCTTGACGTCTTCCTGCTCACCATACTGGATCGCCTCGAACAGCAGATCCTTGAGCGCCACGCCGTCGAACAATTCCCCGAGCACGTCATAGACACGGCCGCCCAAGGCCTCGCGCGCCGCCTCGAGCTTTTCCAGCAGCCGCGCATAGACCTCACCCTCGCGCGTATCGGCGGCGACGAGATTCCACAGATGACACACCTCGGCCTGGCCGATGCGGTGGATACGGCCAAAGCGCTGTTCAATCTTGTTCGGGTTCCACGGCAGGTCGTAGTTGACCATGAGATGGCCACGCTGAAGGTTCACGCCTTCGCCCGCCGCGTCGTTGGCGATGAGGACCAGCATGTCCTTGTCCTGCATGAAGCGCTCGACGACCTTGCGACGCTCTTCACGCGACACCCCGCCATGGATCACTTCGACGGCCTCGGGATTGCCAAGCCGCGCCCGAACCTTGTCAAGCAGGTAATGGAGCGTGTCCTTGGGCTCGGTGAAGATGATCAATTTACGACGGTTGCCGGCCGCATCGATCATGAGATCGTCATCGAGGATGCGATTGAGCTGGCTCCACTTCGTGTCCACGCCCGAGCGCAAAACGCCGAGCGCCATGGTTTCCAGACCCTTTAGCGTCTCGACTTCCAGGGCGAGTTGCTCGACCGTCTCCGCCGTCGTCGCGCCCGTCGAGATCAGATCCTCAAGCTCGTCGATCTCCTCCTGGCCATATTCCTCGATGTTGCGCAGCATGTCGGCGTTGACCGCCGGTTCGCCCATGCCCGACCGACGCCCCTTGGCGGCAAGACGCGCCTCGCCCAGTTCGTTCTCGAGCCGTTCGCGCCGGCGCTTGAGCGACTGGTAGATGGCCGCCGGCGACGATGCGAGACGCCGCTGGAGAATCTGCAAGGCGAAGCCGACATTGTTGCGCTTCTTCCCGTCGCCCTCGGCGAAGCGCTGCACCCGGTTCATCTCGGTGCGCACATATTCGGTGACGGCGGAGTAGAGCGCGGCCTCCCCTTCCGAGAGTTGATACTTGACCGTGCGCGCCCGGCGCTCGGGGAAGAGCGGCCGGCCATCGAACTTGAGCAGCTCCTCCTTGGTCAGTCGCCGCATCATGTCTTCGGTATCGGCATAGTGGACGCCGTCGCGGAACCGGCCTTCGAACCGGTCGCCGTCGAGCAGCGCCATGAAAAGCTGGAAGTCCTCTTCCTTGCCGTTATGCGGCGTCGCCGACATGAGCAGCAGATGCCGGCAGACCTGGCCGAGCTTCTGACCGACCTGATAGCGGCGCGTATATTTGACCTCGCCGCCGAAATAGGTGGCCGACATGCGATGGGCTTCGTCGCAGATGATCAGGTCCCATTCGCGCGCGCTCATGAGCTTCTCCTGAAGCTCCTCGTTGCGCGCCAGCACATCGAGACGGACGATCAGCCGATCCCGGTCGCTGAACGGATTGCCCGACCGCGAGTTCTCGATCATGTCGCGAGAGAGAATGTCAAATTCGAGATTGAACTTCTGGCCGAGTTCGTCCTGCCACTGCTCGACCAGACTGCCCGGCGCGACGACGAGACAGCGCTCAAGATCGCTGCGGGCGATCAGCTCCTTCATCAGCAGCCCAGCCATGATCGTCTTGCCGGCGCCGGGATCGTCGGCGAGGAGAAAACGCAACGGCTGACGCGGCAGCATTTCGCCATAAACGGCGGAGATCTGGTGCGGCAGCGGATCGACCAGGCTGGTGTGAATCGCCAGATAAGGATCGAAATAGTGCGCCAGCTTGATGCGGTTGGCCTCTGTCACCAGTCGCAGCAAGGCGCCATCGGCGTCGAACGACCACGGCCGCCCGTTCTGCTCGACCTCAAGACGGTGCTCGTCGTCCCGATAAAGAACCGCCTCGGCGACCGCGCCATTGTGATCGCGGAAAACGACATTGACCGCCTGATCGCCGATCCAGTCGACCGAAATGACATGCACAGCCTGCGCCGAGGCCACGCCCCGCACGGATGCGCCGTTCTTTATGTCCTCAAGCCTTGCCGCCATCAGTCAGCGCCCCCGTTTCGTTCATAGCTGAAGCTCAGCCCGCTCGAGCGCGGCCTCAGTTTCCTTGCGGTTTATTGTCACGATATGCTGTGTATGGGCGCTTTGTTTTGCAGCATCACCCAGCAACCCCAGGCGCTTCAAAACATAGAAAAGCATCGCATAACGCACCGTGAGCACGCCATTACCCTGATCGAGCCCGTAATCCTTGGCCACGACCTTCTTCTGGCTCGCCGTCAGTGCAGGATGCGGGCCGATCATGACGTCGAAATAATTGTTCCACAGCCAGTCCCGCTCGCCAGTCTCTCCCGGCTCGCCCTTCGCCCCCACATCCAGAATGCGCGGCAGCAGGAAATCCTTGAACTTGTGCTCAAGGTGGCAATAAGCCCGGGCGTGCCAGCGAAAGCCGTCATAGCCGAAAGCGTGAGGCGTGATGCGCCGCCAGAGCGGGTCCGGTCGCGCCGTGTTCATCGACTGATAGAAAACCTCGATGGAGACGCCCTCACGGCTGGCGTCGAGGATCTTGCGCAACACCTCTATGTCGATGTCGCGCCTCGGCGTCAGCGCGACATCGGCGCTGGGCAGGGCCGCAATCCAGGAATCATGTAACGGCACAGCGCCTTCGGCGACCGAGCGAAGCTGCGCGAGATAGACGTAAGGATCAGGATCGAGGAAGCGCAACATGAACTTCTCGGCGGCGACATAGCGCTTGGCGCGCGTGTCGTATTCCATGTTTCCAGGCGCCCGCTCCTGATAGAGCGTCAGATCCTTCGACGCCTGAGGAACCGATACGCCAAACGCCTCTACCAGGCCGGCGCGATTGATCGAACCCTCCCAGAACAGCCGGAACTCAATGAATTCGAGCCGGCGCTCTACCCCCCACTTCAACGTCGTCGCTGCCTCTGTCATCGCATCCGTCTCGGTTCAATGGGCATAAAAACTATATGGACAACCAATGTCCGTCCGTGTAATTATTATTCCCATTAGGGGCTTTCGTCAATGGACGATCGGATGCAGGCGGGAGGGAGCATGTACGGCAGCACTCGGGACAGCACACCGGCCAGCTGGCGGCGTTCGCCGCCACTGACGCGGCACCCCAACGTCGAGAGACGCCCGGAAGGAGAGCGGCCATGACCATCGCCTATAGATCTACCCTGGTCGTTCACGGCCGCCTCGCCATTCGGGAAGGCCGCCTGGCGGCAGGGCGTGACGGCCGTCACGGTCTCCAGATCATGTCGTTCGAGCAGGCCGCGGTGCGGCTGGCCGGCGGTTTCGTCCGTCCGATCGACGACGAGAGTCTGCGCGCGGCCATCCAGGCCGCCCTGCCTGTGACGCCGATGGCCGAGTTGGAAAGCATCAAAGCCCTGCCGGGCATGATCGATGCAGCGGCTGACACCCTGCATAAAGCCTGGCGCGCCGGTATCGACCTTGCCGCGCGCGCCGCCGATCATCCTCGTCTCGGCGCAATCGCGCGCCTCGAAGCCGCCGTCCTCGATCAGCTTCCGGCCGGCATGATGCGCCCCCTGGACATCGTCGCCGCCGCAACCACCCGCCTCGCGCACGCGCCGGCGGTGCTCGGTCCGATGGAAATCACCGGACTGACCGAACTCTCGCCCTGCTGGCGCCCGCTGCTTCAGGCGCTCACCGCCCATATTCCCGTGCAGTGGACCGCCGGCCCAAGGAACGCGCCTGCATGGCTGGAGGGCATGGACGTCGCCGTGTCGCGCGCGCCGGCGCAAACGCCCGAAGTCAGCGCCATGAGCGCGGCGACGGCCTATCACGAGGCCATCGAGGCGATGCGCTGGGTGCGAAGCCTCCTGGCCTCGGGCGTATCGCCCTCGGAAATCGCCCTCGCGACCGCTTCGCCTGCGGACTATGACGATCACTTCCTGGCTCTGCGCGCCGACGCCAATATCGACCTGCACTTCGTTCACGGCGTCCGGACCGTCGCCACGCGCGAAGGCCAGGCCGCCGCCGCGCTGGCCGACATCGTCGTGCGCGGCCTGTCGCAGTCGCGGCTACGCCGCCTGGCGACGCTGTGCCGGGACAGCGGACCTTTCGAACCCCTCCCCAAAGGCTGGCTGCGCGTCCTGCCTACAGACGCCCCGCTTTCGACATCGGGCGCCTGGAACCGCCTGCTCGCCCGCCTGACGCCCGAAGACTGGCCCGATGGCGCCGATCACGCCCCGGCGCTACGCGCAGGTGTCGAGCTTCTGGCCAAAGGCCCCGTCGCCGCCGCCGAGATCGGCGACGCCTTCCTCAAGGGCCGCGCGCTCGCGATCTGGCGCAAGGCGCTGCTCGCCGGGCCTGCCGCCTCGATCGACGCGACACTGGAAACCCTGAAGCAGGACGACGGTCTGGAAGCGTGCGTCTGCGTCGCCTGGATGCCGGCCAGCGCGCTTGCGGCGTCGCCGCGCCGCTTCGTTCGGCTCCTGGGCCTCAACTCCTCGCGCTGGCCGCGCGGGATCGCCGAAGACCGGCTGATCCCGGACCATATCATCCCGACCCCGGTGCTCGATCCACTGCCGGTCAATCTCGCTGACCGCCGCGACTTCGAGACGATCCTCGCCACGACCGCCGGCGCGGTCGTTCTGTCACGCGCCCGGCGCGATGCCGACGGTCGCTTGCTCGGACGCAGCCCGCTGCTCGCCGGGCATGGCGATGAAACCTACCTGCGCCGCAACGCGGCGCCCGCCCACGCCTTCAGCGAAACCGACCGTCTCATGGCCCGGCCGCAGGACTTCGCCGTCGATCCGCAAGCGATCGGCGCGCAGGGCTGCTGGCGTGACTGGCGACAGGCCGAGATCACGCCCCATGACGGGCTGGTGCGCGCCGACCATCCCCTTGTGCTCGCCATCCTCGATCGCACCCAGTCGGCCAGCTCGCTGCGCCGCCTGCTGCGCAACCCGCTCAGCTTCGTGTGGATCTATGCGTTCGGATGGCGCGAGCCGCAGAGCAGCGCTGAACCGCTGGTGCTCGACGCGCTCGGGATCGGCGATCTTGTCCACATGGTTCTCGACAGCGCCCTGCGCGATCTCGAAACCGGCGGCGGGCTCGCCGCCGCCGACATGGAGACCATCGAAACGGCGGTCGCCCGGGCCGCACAAGCCGTCGCCGCCGATTGGGAGAGCGAGCGTCCGGTTCCGCCCGCCGTCATCTGGGGCCGCACCCTCGACGACGCGCGCCTGATGGCCGGCCGCGCCCTGGCCTACGGCGACGAAGTCCTGCCCGGCGCACGCGCTTTCGGCGAGGTGCCGTTCGGCGGCTCGCAGCCAAAGTCGGACGCGGCGGCGCCATGGGACACGAACGCGCCGGTCACGATTCCCGACACCGGCTTCAACATCGCCGGCTATATCGACCGGCTCGATATTTCGGGCGACGGCAAGCGTGCGCTCGTTCGCGACTACAAGACCGGCAGGCCGCCGCGCGGCGACATTCGCCTGAACGGTGGACGCGAGCTTCAGCGCTGCCTCTATGCCTTCGCGGTGAAGGCGCTCCTCGGCGACGACGTCGCCATCAGCGCCTCGCTGCTCTACCCGCGTGAACCGGTCGATCTCCAACTCGACAATCCCGAGGCGGTGCTTACCGAGATCACGGGCTATCTCCGGGCGGCCAGGACCAGCCTCGCCGGCGGCGCGGCCCTGCCTGGCGCCGATACCGGCGGCGACTATGACGATCTCGCCTTCGCCCTGCCGGCCAACGCCGGCGCAACCTATTGCAAACGCAAACTCCCGGCCGCGACTGAGCGGCTGGGCGAAGTCGCTCGGATCTGGGAGGTGGAATGATGAGCAGCGTGTCCACAGGGCTGAAGGACGATGGCGCGCGCCGCGCCGCGATCAGCGTCCACGACCGGTCGATCCTGGTGGAGGCCGGGGCGGGATCGGGCAAGACCGCCGTCATGGCGGGACGTATCGCCGCCATGCTGGCCGAAGGCGTCTCGCCGCGCGCCATCGCCGCTGTCACCTTCACCGAACTTGCGGCGAGCGAATTGCTGTCCCGTGTCCGTGAATTCGTCGCTGACCTCTCGATCGGCAAGATCGCGACCGAACTGCGCATTGCGCTGCCCGACGGCCTCACTCAGACCCATTGCGACAATCTCGCCGCCGCCAGCGCCGCGATCGACGAAATCACCTGTTCGACCATTCACGGCTTCTGCCAGCGCCTGATCAAACCCTATCCGGCGGAGGCCGACATCGATCCCGGCGCCGGCGTCATGGATCGCAACCAGGCCGATCTCACCTTCCTCGAAATGGTCGATGATTGGCTGCGCGAGCGCCTGTCCGGCGGTCAGGGCGGCATCCTCGCCGAGATGGTGCTGCACAGCCCCGGCGAAACCGTGGCGCTGGTCCACAAGATCGCCGAGCATCTGCGCCGCCGTCGCACGCTCGCCGCGCCGCCCATCTCCCCGCTCGACGGCCACCTGGCGGTGTTCCGGCAGGCGACGGCGGATTTCGCGGGCTTCATGGACGCGGCAGCGGCGACCGAACCTGAAACCGTGACGATCGTCGAACGGCTCATCGAGATGGCGACCGCCTTGGCCAGCGGACCTGATCTGGCGACGCCCGCTGGGCTCGTCGGGCTCCTCACCTCGCGGCCCCACCCGGACCTTTGCACCAAGGCCGGCGCCTTCGCCTCCTACCGCAAAAAGGGCAAATGGGCGGCCGCGGCGAAGCAAGCCGGTCTCTCTAAGGCCGATGGCGAGCGGCTGAACGACGCCGCCGACGCCCACTACACGGCCTGCTGCGACGCATGGGCCCTGCTTCTCCAAGCCGCGGCGAGCCGGACCCTCGCGGCCCTGATCGAGGAAGCGCGTCCGATCCTGGACCGCTACCGCGCCCACAAGCGCGCCAGCGCTCAACTCGATTTCGACGATCTGATTTTCGCCGCGCGCGATCTGCTTCGCGACCATGACGACGTTCGCCGCGCGCTCGGGCAGCGTTTCGCCCACGTCCTCGTCGATGAGTTCCAGGATACCGACCCGCAGCAGACCGAGATTTTCTGGCGTCTGTGCGGCGAGCCGGTCGACGGCGATGACGACTGGACCCAGTTCCACATCCGGCCGGGGGCGCTCTTCCTGGTCGGCGACCCCAAGCAGGCGATCTATCGCTTCCGCGGCGCCGACGTCGGCGCCTATGTGCAGGCCCGCGACGCCTTTCGCGCCCAGGACCCCGACAGCCTCCTGTCGATCTCCACCAATTTCCGCTCCTGCGCCTCGATCCTCACCTTCGTCAATGAGCGCTTCGAGGCCGTGCTCTCGGCCGATGGACAGCCGGGCTTCACCGCTCTGGACCCGTTCCACGACGACCGAGGCGATCTGTGCGTAGCCGCCATCGACATCGCCGTCGCGGACGAGAATGGTAAGGCGAGCGCCGAGCAGCAGCGCGACGCCGAGGCTGACGCCATCGCCGAGCTGTGCGCGCGGCTGATCGACAGCCAGCCCGTCATCGACCGGCGCAACGGGACCGAACGCCCCTGCCAGCCGGGCGACATCGCCCTGCTGGCGCCGACCGGTGCGGAGCTGTGGCGCTATGAAGAGGCCCTGGAGCGCCGGGGCATTCCCGTGGCGACCCAGGCCGGCAAGGGCCTGTTCCGCCGTCAGGAGATCCAGGACCTGATCGCGCTGACCCGCATCCTCGCCGATCGCCGCGACACCCTGGCGCTCGGCGCTCTGCTGCGCGGACCTCTGGTCGGCCTCACCGAGGAAGAATTGCTGGACGTCGTCTGGGGGCTTCCGCGCGCCGAGGACGAACCCGCTCGAATCCCGCGCCTCGACCTCGGCGTCGACCCGGCGGTCATCGCCCATCCGCTCGTGCGCGAGGTTATCGAGCGGCTGCAATCGATTTTCCGGCGCGGCAACAGCACGACCCCGCACGCTCTGCTCTCGCAGGCCGTGGACGTCATGCGGGTTCGCCCGATCCTCCTTGATCGCCATCGTGGTCAGGCCGAGCGCGCGCTGGCCAATGTCGATCTCTATCTCAGCCTGTCGACCGGCTACGCCGTGCGTGGCCTGCGCGCCTTCGCCGAGGCGATGACAGCGGCCTGGTCCGACGAAGCGCGGGCGGTCGAAGGCCGGCCGGACGCCCAGGAAGAAGCCGTCGCGCTCTTCACCATGCACGCGGCCAAGGGGCTGGAATGGCCGATCGTCATCCCCATCAACACCATGACCGGCGTCATGGCGCCGGACAGCGCCGTCATCGACCGCCAGACAGACACCTTCTATTGCCCGGTCCTCGGCGTCGCGCCCGATGGCTACGAGACCGCGCGCCAGGCGGAAAAGGACGAGCTGGATCGCGAACGCATCCGGCTTTGGTATGTCGCCGCCACGCGGGCCCGCGAACTTCTCGTTCTGCCGCGGCTCGATACGACGCCATCGAAATCGGCCTGGATCGGTCTGGTCGATCTCTCGCTTGCCGAGCTTCCCGGCCTGGATGCCGCGCATCTGCCTGCCGGGATCACGACCGCCGACGCCGGAGCGGTCAATGACCAGACGCGCGCAAGCTTCGCCGCGGAAGCCGAAACCATCGCCGCCGGACAGACGCGGCTGACCTGGCTTGCACCCAGCCGCGACGAAAACGCCGCCGGAGCCGTCCTTAGGGAAGAAGAGACGGCGATCTGGATCGGGACGGCCGACGACGCGTCTCCCGAGCTGGACGCCGCCGCCTTGGTCCAGGGCGGCCGTGAACGGGGCCTGATCCTGCACAAGCTCATGGAAGAGGTGCTGACCGGCGAAACCGAGCGGACAGTGGCGGCCCTCGCCGAACGGGCCGGCGTGCTGATCCGCGCCCTCGGACGAACCCCGGTCGCCGATCCGGCGACGGGCCTGTCGAGCGAAGAACTGGCGGGCTGCGTCGCCCGGACCCTGGCGCTGCCCGACATCGCAGCCCTGCTGCCGAAGCTCCAAGCCGAGTTTTCTGTCTATGCCGTGCATCAGGCCGACGGGGCGGAGACGGCGACGGCCGGGATCGCGGACGCCCTGACCCTGACCGACGCAGGCCGGCCCGCCGTCGTCGTGGACTGGAAAAGCGATGTGACGCCGGCGCCTGGAACGCTCGATCACTATCGGGCGCAGGTTCGGGCCTATCTTGACATGACCGGCGCCGAACGCGGCCTGATCGTTCTGATGACGTCCGGCAACGTCATTCCCGTCCAACCGACGAACCCGCCATCGTCCCATTCTGAGCATGGGGCCGGCTGAACCCATGTCATCTCTTGGATGGATCGATTTCGATGAAGCCGAGCGCCAGCGCGCCCAACGCATCATGGCGCTCTTTCAGGAGCGCGAGACCCGCGACGAGTTGGGATTGGGGGCGATCCGAGATTCCATCGCCGACCACCTCTTTCCAGGCACCAGCACGATCCAGACGCGCCTGCGGTACATGCTCTTCATTCCCTGGCTCTATCGGGCGCTGGAGAAGCGAGAAATCCCCGAGGCCCAGCTCCGCGCCGAGGCGCGCGACACCGAGATCCGACTTGCCGACGCCTTGAAAGCCGGCGGCGAGTCCAATGGCGTCATTGGCCGCGATGCGGGCCCACGGCTCCAGCGGCTGCCCAGCTCGGTCTATTGGGCGGGGCTGGGCGCGTGGGGCATTCGGGCTTTTCCCGGCTCGCTCGACAGCCTGTTCGTCGCCCTGCGCGGCCGTGGCCGCTCGCGCGGCGCATCCGGAAGCGAGGACGCCCTGGCCAGCGCCCCGGCGCCCGCCGTCTGGAATCCGGCCCTGCCGCGGATGCCAGACGACCTGCTCGATCAGGCCAACTTCCGCCTGACCGCCGACGAGGCGCAGTTCCTCATCGACCGCCTGGTCGCCAGTCAGCCAACCGCTCTGCTCACCATGCTGGCGCGCGAAGGCATCGACGCGGACTGCGACCATATCTGGATGCATCCCCATCTGTCGGCCTTTCCAGCCGCCGCCCGCCGTCTCGTCCAGCACGGCGAAATCTTCTCCCATGTCATGCACGGCGCGGCGCTGCTCTATAACCTCGCACTCAGCGAGCTGCGCCAACGCGACGACTGGATCGAGGCGTATCGCGAGCGGCTTGCCGCCTGGCGCGACGACCTCGACCCCGGCGCCGTCCGCGCCTGGTCGCTCGATGAGTTCTGGTCCGTCGTGGAGCATCCGGCGCACACCGTCCGCCCCGCAGCCAAACGCTTCGTGACCGAGTGGTGCGAGCTGGTTCTTGGGGCCGACCAGGTGATCTCGGCGCCAGCGGCCCGCCAGCTTGTCGAGCAACGCGAACGCCGCCTCAAGACCAGTCAGTCCCGCTTTGGCAATCACGCCGTGCGCGACCGCTGGACCGGCGCATCGGGCGCCGATCGCCTCAGCTTCCGCTGGGCGCAGGCCAAGTCTCACCTGCGGGATCTTGCCAATGCTGAATAGACGCAGCCTCGATCCCGAGCAGCGCATGCTCTACGGCGCCAATCTTCAGCCGCCCGCCGGCTATGTCTTCGACGCGGCGGTCGCCACGACCTACTCCCTCGACTTCGAGACCGCGCTCGCCGTGCCGGTCAGCCTGGCCCTCTTCGCCGCCGAAAATCGCGACGATATCCTCTCCCATCCCGTGGCCCTGCTGGAAGGCGCGGAGCGGATCGCCGGTCGGCTCGTCGTCTTCACCGACGCCGGCCACATCCAGGCCAGCGCGCGTCCGCATTCCCGCCTGTGCTCCTTGCTGGAACGCATCGTGGTCGAGGTCGCCGCGCCGCAGGGCGGCGCCTTCCATCCCAAGATGTGGGCGCTTCGCTTCACGCCGGTGAGGCCCGAAGATCCGGCGCGGCTGCGCCTGATCATCCTGTCGCGCAACCTGACGCGCGACCGCTCCTGGGATATCGCCGCTTCCTTCGACGGCGTGATCACGAAGCAGCCAAAGGCCGCCAACCGTGGGCTCGCCAATTTCCTTCGCCGGCTCCCCGATCTGGCGACCGCGGGCGCGCCGGACGGAACCAGCACCCTTGTCGGTGAAATCGCTGAAGACCTGCGACGCGCCGAATGGAGCCTGCCAGAGCCGTTCCAGAGCGTCACCTTCGCGGTCAATGGCCTCGGCGGCAAGCCATGGCGTCCCGACCCCTGCGCGCGGCTCGGCGTCGTCTCGCCTTTTTGCGACGACCAGACCTTGGAGATGCTCGCCAGCCTGGCCAGCGCCGACAAGCCCGTCTTCATCGGACGCTCCGACGAACTCGTGCAGGTGTCGGGCGCGACACTCGACCGTTTCGCTCGCGTCGCCGTGCTCGACGAAATGGCGGCCGCCGAAGACGGCGAAGAGGCCGATGCGACGACCTTGCAGGGCCTTCACGCCAAAGCCTTCATCGCCGAGCGCGGCTGGGACACCGCGATCACGGTCGGATCTGGCAACGCCACACGGCCGGCGCTGGTGACTGGCCGCAATGTCGAGCTCTTCGCGACCCTGACCGGCAAGCGATCGCGGGTCGGCAGCGTCGAGGAAATCCTTGGCGACAAAGGGTTCGGCCGGTTGACGCGACCATTCGTTCGCGACGAACTGAACCCTGGCGACGCCGCGCAACGCGCCGCCGAGGCGCGATTGGATCAGGCCCGGCGCGAGATTTGCCGCAGCGGCCTCAGGCTGCGTTGCGAACGCGCCGAGCCCGCAGATGACGGCGCGCCGCTCTGGCGGGTCTGGCTGGTCCCGTCCGAGCCGCTCTCCCTTGCGGGGATCGGTAGCTTGCGTGTCTGGCCGATCACGCGGGGCGAGGGTCACGCGCGCGATGGGCTGGAGCGGCTTCGGCAGGGACAGCCCGCGGACTTGGGCGCGATGCCGCTGGTCGACCTCACCCGTTTCCTGGCCTGCCAGCTGACGGACGAGCAGAAGGACGTCTCCATCCTGTTCAGCACCGGGCTCATCATGGAAGGGCTGCCTGCCGAGCGCCACGCCGCCATCCTGCGCTGGGTGATCGACAGCAAGGACGCCTTCTTTCGCTATCTGCGGCTGCTGCTTTCCGAATTGGGCGATCCGTTCGCCGCGGCGCTGGCGGCTCAAGACGGTTCGGGCCAGGGCGCATGGCGCGCGGCAAGCGACGATGCGCCGATCCTGGAGGAGATGGTCAGCGCCTTCTGCCGCGGCGGCGACCAGCTGCGCGCCATCGAAAGGCTGATCGCGCGCCTGGAAACCGGAGACGGCGCCGATACCGATCCGATCCCGCCCGAATTCCGCGCCCTGTGGAACGCATTCCGGGGCGCGCTCGCAGCCGAGGACGCCGCGCATGGGCAATGAACGGTTCCGCGCCGAAACGGCGCTCGCCCCTCTCAAGGTCTTCCAGCGGCGGACCGTCGACTATGTGTTCGACCGGCTCTACGGCCAGGACGATCCCGTCCGTCAATTCCTGGTCGCCGACGAGGTCGGTCTGGGCAAGACGATGGTGGCGCGCGGGGTCATCGCCCGGATGATCGAGCACCTGTGGGACAGCACCAAACGCATCGACATCCTCTATATCTGCTCGAACCAGGCGATCGCCGCCCAGAACCTCAACCGGCTGAATGTGCTCGGCCGGCGCGAACTGGCCCTACCGACCCGCATGACCCTCATTCCCTTGCAGCTGCGCGACCAGACGGGCCTCGACGCCAACAAGGTGAACTTCATCAGCCTGACGCCGGGCACGACGTTCGATTTGCGCTCCGCGACGGGCGTGACGCAGGAACGCGCCCTGTTGTGCCATCTCCTGCGCGATCTCGTTTCGCGCCCACGCGGCCTCCACAACCTTTTGCAAGTGACAGCCGGCGCCGATGGCTGGAACCGCGCCGTGGACAGCCTCACCCTTGAAGGCGTCGACAAACGCATCATCGCGCGCTTCCGCCGCGACGTGCAGGCGGACCGCGACCTCTTCGAGGAGCTCGAACGGGTCTGCGACCTCTTCCCGCGCCGACGGGACGCCTATCCCCCGGAGATGACCCATCCGCGCAACGCTCTGGTCGCCCGACTCCGCGCCAAACTGTCCCACGCCTGCGTCGACGCCCTCCAGCCCGACCTAATCATCATGGACGAGTTCCAGCGGTTCCGGGACCTTCTGCATGGCGATAGCGATGCGGCGATCCTCGCACGCGAACTGTTCGACTATTCCGGGGCCGAAGGACACGCTGCCCGCACCCTGCTGCTGTCCGCCACGCCGTACCGGATGCTCACGCTCGCCGGCGATGAGCCGGACGAAGGCGACCACTATCGGGACTTCCTCGAAACCTTGAGCTTCCTCTACGGCCGGGAGAAAGGCCCGGACGTGGCCGCCACCCTGGCGCACGAAATGCGCGCCTTCCGCGGCCTCCTGCACGCCCTCCCGCAATCGCACGCTTCAGCCGTCGAGGCCCGCAAGACGATCGAACAACGCCTGCGACGCGTGATCGCGCGCACCGAACGGATTGCATCCACGATCGAACGCGATTCCATGATGAGCGAACCCGCCATCACGGTCTCGGTCGCCCCCGCCGACCTCGCCCAGGCGTCGGCCCTGTCGCAGGTGGCGCGCACGCTCGACGCCCCGGAGATCATTGAATATTGGAAATCAGCGCCCTACCTGCTCAACTTCATGCGCCATTACAGCTTGAAGCAGCTTCTGGCGGCCCAGGCGCAGGCGCCTTCGGCGACCCTGTGCGACGCCATCCGGACGGCGCGTCCAACCATGCTCGATCGGGAGTCCATCGACGCCTACGCACCGCTGGAGCCAGCCAACGGCCGTATGCGGGCGATCATGGATGACATGTTCGGCCAGCATCTCGAGCAAAATCTCTGGATCCCCGCCGCCATGCCCTATTATGGCGCGACGCCGCCTGGCCCCCCGCTTACCAAGGCGCTGATCTTCTCCTCCTGGTCCATGGTGCCCGACGCTGTGGCGGCCCTCCTGTCCTACGAAGCCGAACGGCGTATGGGGGTTGGGGAATCCGGTCGCCGCTATTTCGACCAGCATCGCCTGCGCCCCTTGCAGTTCCGTCAGGATCAGGGGCGCCTCGCGGGCCTTCGCGCCCTGCTGCTGATCTATCCATCGCCGGCGTTGGCGGAACTGGCCGATCCGCTTGCGGTGTTCGCCGAGCAGGGCGCTGTGTCGCAAGACGCGATGCGCGATGCGATCAGGGATCGGCTCAAGCCCGCAATGGACGTCATCCAGCAAACCGCAGGACCAGAGGCAGATACCGCTGGTGCGGAATGGGCCGCGCCCGCCGTGATCGACGACGCGCTAGGAAAGCGCTCTCGCGCCTGGCTGGAGACGCCCCACGGCATGCGCGCGCTGGCGAGCGAGGACGCCTTCCAGGATCATGTCGCCGAACTCGCGGGCGCCGTAAAGACGCGCACGATCAGCGCCTCTTCCGCCGATCTGCCGGACCTGCTGGTCGATGTGGCGCTCGGCAGCCCGGCGGTCTGTGCGCTTCGCGCGCTCAAGCGGATCGCGCCAGAACTGGCGTGGGATGATCCGCGCTTGCTCAGCGCGGCCGCCGATGTCGCTTGGTCCTTCCGGACACTGTTCAACCAGCATGACGCCGTTGCGCTGCTCAGGCGCAACGCCGACGATCGGTACTGGCATCGTGTGCTGACCTATTGTGCGGATCACAATCTTCAGGCCGTCCTGGACGAATACGCCCACTATCTCGTCGACGCCGAGGGTCTGGGGGCGCGTCCCGCCGCAGAGCGCGCGATCGGCGTCGCCCGGGCCATGGCCTCGGCCTTGGCTGTCCGCCCATCGCAGATCGACGTCGATGACGTGCATGTCGATGACGGCGCCCTCACGATAGGCAAATTCCAGATGCGCGGGCGCTTTGCGATGCGGCTCGCCGACTACAAGGACGAGGACGGCGCCGTCGCGCGGCTTGGAGGAGTGCGCGACGCCTTCAATTCGCCGTTTCGGCCGTTCGTTCTCGCCACGACGTCCGTCGGTCAGGAGGGGCTGGATTTTCATCCCTATTGCTATCGCGTCTACCACTGGAACCTGCCGGGCAACCCGGTGGACCTTGAACAGCGCGAAGGCCGGGTTCATCGCTTCAAGGGCCACGCCGTGCGCCTCAACCTGGCGGAACGCCAGGCCGCTGTCGTCAGGGCGTGCGGGCAGGTTCCCGATGACCCGTGGCGGCTGATGTTCGAACAGGCGCGATCCGAGGCCACGGTCGATACCGACCTCATCCCCTACTGGATCTACGAGGGCTCCGTGCGGGTCGAACGGCGCGTGCCGCTGTTGCCGTTCAGCCGCGAAGTCACACGGCTCGCCTGGCTCAAACGCAGCCTCACAGTTTATCGCTTGGCCTTCGGTCAACCGCGGCAGGACGATCTGCTCGACTACCTGCAAACCCTGGCCGGTGACGGCATGGACTCCAACCTGCTTGTAGACCTGCAAATTCGGCTCGAGCCAGAGTCGTTCGACAGGTCAGCGTGATGACCTCACTGCATCTGGCATCAAAAGCCTTTGCAAACGGGAAGACCACTACGCATCCCCGCCTATTTGTATCCTCGACTATCCGCGTTCCCTACGCCTGACGATTGATACTTCCCTGACCACTTCCGCGCGCTCATGTTTGGTCATGCAGGAGCGTGCGCCATCAAAGCTCGGCCAGCGTGCCGGTGCCTCTGAATGACCGACACATCCCGAAATGCGCATCGCGCTCGACCATCAACGGCAGGTCTTCTGCCGAAGGAGGGATTATGCCAGAGACCACATTTCTCACGCCGGAAGAGGTAGCCGAACGCTATCGCGGCAGCGTTTCCGTTGGCACCCTTCGGAACTGGCGTGCGATGAAGATCGGGCCATCGTTCGTAAAAATCGGCAAAGCGGTCCTCTACCGGGTCGATGAGCTTGAGGCGTGGGACGACAGGAATCGTGTGCAGTGCCGCGCCCCAAAGCGAGTTGAACAAAGCGCCATGGATAGTGCTTGATCGCTCAGCACAAATGGCGGACGCGCCGGTCGGCGCTTCCGACGCGCCCGCCCACCTTCAGTTCATGCGAGGCAAACCACCCCTCATGCGGCTGGACCATATGACGGCCAACCTAGTGGGCCTCATGCGGGTTCGCCGCCATTCCCGCCACCATGATTGATCCGCCCCACGGTGCGGCTTCTCCCATGGTCCCCGCGCTTATCGGGTCCGGGTCCCCATATACCTGCCTCAGGCGCTCGGCGTTTCCGCGATCGGGCCGAGCGTGTCGATCTCGGCGATCTTCTGAAACTCGCTGAGATAGTCCTGCTGATGAGTCGCTAACCAACGAACCACCCGATTGTTCGCCAACAGCTTGGCGATGTATCCGCGCGCGACGGTCAGATGCAGATTGTCGATACCGTAAGTCTCCTCAACCGACTTCACCTGGGTCTGGAGCGCCGCCAATTCGCGCTCCATCCGGGCGATCTGCTGGCCTGAAGGCGTCGGCTTGCCGCCGCCCTTTCCCTTGCGGGCAGTGGCAAGCTGGTTTTCAGAGGTCGCCGCGCGCAACGCACGCGCAAACATGACGGTGAAATTGTTCTGACCGATCATTAGGTCGGCGGCTTCGATCTGCCTGACCGACGTCATCTGGCGCAGAATGTCGAACACCTTCATCGAACAGGGCGTGTCCTTCAGCATCTCGGCCGCCTCGGGGCTGATCCCTTCCAGCAACCGAAAACGCCGCAGCACCGACTCGACCTGAAGATTCAAGGCGGCGGCGATGTCAGCCGACGACACACCCCGGTCCATTGCACGCGCGATCATCCGGTGTTCCTGGATCGGCGGTATGCGGTTGACGCGCTTGTTGTAAGTATAGGTGTCGTCATCGGTAGCGAGCAGGCATTCGACCTCGACGACGCCGAGTTCCTTCAACGCCTCCAGCCGAAGATGGCCATCGAGGAGAAACCAGGTTCCGGGATTTTTTGTGTCGGCCATCACGACGGGCGCTTCAATCAAGCCGATCGCCCTGATGGAGCTCAGAACCTGCGCATAGGAGCGGCTCGCCCTGGCGCCGTCCGGCAGCGTCTTGAGCGGCACGATTCCCGCCACGGGGATCGTCAGGAAGTCTCGGTCAAAAGCGAGATGAATATGGCCGTCCTCCCGGTCTTTCGGTTCATCAGCCATGATCGTCCCCCGATACGCGAGCCTTGAGTGCCCGCGGCATGGTCGCCAGCCCTTCGGCGCGCAGCAGATTGATGAAGCCGTCATTGGCGAGCAGGTCCTTCAGCGCCTCGACCACGAACAACAAACGAACCTGGGTGAAATCCGATTTCTTGACGAGCAGGCGCTGGCGTTCCGCCTCGCGCTGGTAGACCTGCATGAGATCGGCCGCCGTCATCCGCCGGCTACTGGCTTTGCGCCCCAAGCGCCCGGTCGGCAATCCGCCCTTGCGCTGGCTCTGCAACCGCATTTCGAGCAGGCGACGAACAGCGGCCAGCCGCTTGCCCCTGAGCTTGCCGGTCTCGTAGGCGTCGAGGAGCAGATTCTGCGCCTCCTCCGTCTCGGCCTTGGAGATTTCCATCGCCAGGGTGATCGGAATGAGCCCCGTTTCGACCGCGGAAACCAACCGCTCCTCGCCGCGCTCGAGGAGCGAGCCGATCATGTTGACCCAGGACGCCCCGACGCCGATCTTTTCTCCGATGGTGACATCACTATAGCCGCGCGAGCGAAGGGCGCCGATCTCGCGCATCAGATCGATGGGACGCGGGGTGCGCCGCGCGATATTTTCAACCAGGCTCATCACGAGGCATTCGCTCTCGCTGGCCTCGATAACCACCGCCGGGATCTCGGTCTGCCCCAGCATCTGGAAGGCCTCCAGCCGGCCTTCCCCGCAAACCAGATCATATCGGGGACCGCCGGCCCCGACGCGGCGGCTTACCGTGATCGGGCGCTTGAGACCAATGGCCTCAATATTGTTCACGATCTCCCGATGCTGACGCTTGTTGCGGGCGCGGGGATTGAGCACAGTGATCCGCGAGATGGGGATCATTTCGATCTGGTTGGGACGGACGGCTGGCATCAGATCGCCTCCGCGAGAGGAACGGGCTTTGCGATTTCATAAAGAAGATCGAGATCGTCGAAGCGGTAGGCGTCGAGCCCCAAGGCATTGTCCTCCGCCAAGCGCAGCTTCTCGGAGAACATGTCGATCCGCGGGAACAGATAGTAATCGAGCGGCGCCCGATTGGCGCTGTCCATGCGCACCACGATGGTGATGTCGGGGGCAAGCGAGGTGTCGAAGCGCAACTGCCAGCGCAGAAGTCCGGTCGGCGCCTCGACGCATCGCGCCACCACCACGCCGAGGCTGAACTCGTTGTTGACGATCACCCGGTCGGTCTGGAGGTCCTGCCAGGCATCGCTGCCCGTGGCTTTCAAGCCGTCGAGCACCTGGCGCAGGATTTCGGGATGGAGCTTTCGCAGATCGCGATTGACCTGAACGTAGCGATAGTCGCGATCCGGCGTAAAGCCGATGAGGCGATAGGCGCGCAGCAGACTGCCAAAGCGAGAGCTATAGGCGCTGCTCGATGGGAGGCCGTCGCATTCGTCGATCACGATGCCCGACAGCAGGCCCTTTTGCTGGTAGAGCTTGTGCAGGGATCGCAGCATCTCCTCGTCGCTCAAACGAAACGAGCGCGCGTTGATGATGGTTCCCAACGTGTCGGTGTGGGAGTTCAACGAGACCCGCAAGCGGTTGGTCGCCCAAATCGGCGACAAGCCGGACATGGCGACCATCATGGCGTCAATGGAGCGCCAACGCCTGCTGGAGCAGGACGCACAGAACGCGAAGAAGCGACACAGGAGTCGCTTGAAGCAGGAGCGTCGGCGGGTCGGCGAACAAGTCACCGCCGAACTCACGCCGCATGCGCCCATCTCCGAAGACGCACCGCCAGCGCCGCAGGCTCCGGTTCGTCGCGACATCTTTTATGAGATCGACGAATGATCCTCATCTCGCAGGACCGCCGCCTCACCAAGGCCGCCCGCGAGGCGCTTGAGGCGGACAACACCGCCCAGCGGCTCAACCTGATCCGGCAGAAAGTCTTCATCCGCTACGCCGCCGCCGATGCGATCACCGAGCGGCTTCAGGAGGCGCTGGAGGATTATCCGACCGAAGGCGACAGCCACATCCTGATCTGGGGGCCGTCGGGCATCGGCAAAAGCCAAATCGTCAAGCGCTTCGCCAAGTTGCAGAACCTCCCGGACGATCCGAGGGCGTCCAAGGCCAACGTCCCGGTGCTGGTCGTGAG
This sequence comes from Sphingobium sp. HDIP04, assembly GCF_000445085.1. Lineage (NCBI taxonomy): Bacteria > Pseudomonadati > Pseudomonadota > Alphaproteobacteria > Sphingomonadales > Sphingobiaceae > Sphingobium > Sphingobium sp. HDIP04. Next base: position 76,852 of record NZ_ATDO01000115.1, read on the forward strand.
CATGGGGCCGACCGGTTCTGCCCGAGGGCTGCTGGTGCGGATCCTTGGGCAACTCAACGCGCCCTACGGCAAGAGCGCGAGCACCGACACCCTTTATCCTGACGTCCTCAGACTGCTCCGAACCAGCGGGGTCAAGATCCTGGTCATCGACGAATTGCATCACATCGAGAAGGGCAATCGCAAACAACGCGAAGAGGCGCTGGCGACAATCAAGCTGCTCGGCAATGACCTCGGCATCACCATCGTCGGGTGCGGCACGATCGCCGCGCTGCGCACGCTTCGGTGGGACCCGCAGATCGAGCGCCGGTTCGAGCCGCATCGACTCGAGGTCTGGGGTCATAACGAACAGACCTATGGCCTGCTCAACAGCCTGGAGACCTGTCTGCCGCTTCGCCACGCTTCCGGGCTTTCCGATGACAAGATCGCGACCTGGATTATCAACGAGTCGGAGGGGACCACGCGCGAGATCGCCTATCTGGTGCGCCGCGCCGCCCTGATGGCCATCCGCTCAGAGAAAGAGCGCATTGATCTTCCGCTGCTGCGCTCGCTGAACCATGTGAGGCCATCGGTTCGGCGGCAGCGGGAGGACGTCCTCCTCAGAGCCGCCTCGCTGCCGCCGCTCTGAGATGTCGGACCTGCGTCTGTGGCCTTGGCGTCCCCGCCCGCAGGCCGACGAACTGCTCTCTAGTTGGCTGCGGCGGATCGCGCTCGGCAACTCCGCCAAGCTGCATAGCTTTTGTCACGCCGTCTGGCCCGGGCTGCAGATCTGGAATCGCGACATCGACGGGCTGGCGCCGCCTCGGCTCATGGAGGGGCTGGTCGCGCATACCGGGGTCGATGCGCAGGTCGCGGAGTTGACGACCTTCCGGCCCTGGGTCGGCACGTTGTTCGAAGAGGTCCGGGTCACGGGGGCGACCCAGTGGCTGCTGCCCGTGGGCATTCATCACCGCACCCGCCGGCGGCCGGGCCAGCAGTGGTGCCCCCTCTGCCTGACCGAGGACGCCGAGCCCTACTATCGGCGTCGCTGGCGCCTGGCGATCGCCAGCACCTGTCCTCGCCACGGCTTGGTGCTGGCCGACAGCTGCCATGACTGCGGCGCGCCCGCGGTCCCTCATCGGGGCGCCGATCCCTGGTGCCACATCTGCACCGCCGATCGGCGCGACCACCCGGTGATGGCGGCCGAGAGCCAGGCGCTACAGTTCGAGTTTCGGCTCAGCGAAATGCTCGCGCCCGACGTCGTCCCGCGGACCGACTTGGAGGCCATTCACCCGCTGGCCTATTTCGGCCTGGTTCGTCAGGTGATGACCGTGCTCAGCGGCGGCGAGCGGTCGCAGGGTCTGCGCGACGAGGTCGCGCGCAGTTGGGGCGGTGATCCCGCGCCCTACGCCGCCAAGCAGATCGAGACCGCTTCGGCCGCTGATCGACATCGACTATCAGGCCTCACCGCCCGGGCGATGCGCGGGTGGCCGTGGCTGTTTGTGGGCCACTGCGCCGACGCCCGGGTCTGGAAGTCCTGGGCGTTTGCGGACCGGCGCTATGGCCGATCACCGTTCGCCTATGCCGATCCAGTGATCCGTTACCTGACGCCCTGACGGCGGTCGCCTGTTCGTCGCTGGGTGTTGGATGCGTTGCCGCTGCGCCACGGTGAGTCTTCATTAACGCGACGCCTTTCATCATGAATCTCAAACAGTTGCGACGCTACTCTCGCGCGGGCTTTTTGCTACCAAATTGGCGTTTATGTTTGCCATAGTCGGCCGTTCATGCGACATTTCTTCATATAAGGTTGCCCGGAAGCCATTATCGGTTGCCGGGCTTTTCGACTCGAAGGACCGCATCATGACCAAGCCCATGCTCCAGCCGAGTCAGCTCGGTGAAACTTCCACGTGGAAGTCGCCAATGTGCCACGGCGTCATTGCTGCCTTTTTGCTCGCCCGATCCCCATCGTGGAAGTCGCTGCGGAGGCCGACGCCATGGTGACGGTGTTCGGCATTCTGAATCTCACCGAGGACTCCTTCTTCGATGAGAGCCGGCGGCTAGACCCCGCCGGCGCTGTCACCGCGGCGATCGAAATGCTGCGAGTCGGATCAGACGTCGTGGATGTCGGACCGGCCGCCAGCCATCCGGACGCGAGGCCTGTATCGCCGGCCGATGAGATCAGACGTATTGCGCCGCTCTTAGACGCCCTGTCCGATCAGATGCACCGTGTTTCAATCGACAGCTTCCAACCGGAAACCCAGCGCTATGCGCTCAAGCGCGGCGTGGGCTACCTGAACGATATCCAAGGATTTCCTGACCCTGCGCTCTATCCCGATATTGCTGAGGCGGACTGCAGGCTGGTGGTTATGCACTCAGCGCAGCGGGATGGCATCGCCACCCGCACCGGTCACCTTCGACCCGAAGACGCGCTCGACGAGATTGTGCGGTTCTTCGAGGCGCGGGTTTCCGCCTTGCGACGGAGCGGGGTCGCTGCCGACCGGCTCATCCTCGATCCGGGGATGGGATTTTTCTTGAGCCCCGCACCGGAAACATCGCTGCACGTGCTGTCGAACCTTCAAAAGCTGAAGTCGGCGTTGGGGCTTCCGCTATTGGTCTCGGTGTCGCGGAAATCCTTCTTGGGCGCCACCGTTGGCCTTCCTGTAAAGGATCTGGGTCCAGCGAGCCTTGCGGCGGAACTTCACGCGATCGGCAATGGCGCTGACTACGTCCGCACCCACGCGCCTGGAGATCTGCGAAGCGCAATCACCTTCTCGGAAACCCTCGCGAAATTTCGCAGTCGCGACGCCAGAGACCGAGGGTTAGATCATGCCTAGCATTCACCTTCCGGCCGCCCGCTAGCGGACCTGGTCAGGTTCCGCGAAGGTGGGCGCAGACATGCTGGGCTCGTCAGGATCAAACTGCACTATGAGGCGGCGGTTCATACCGCGCCAGGGGAGCGAATGGACAGCGAGGAGCCTCCGAACGTTCGGGTCGCCTGCTCGGGTGATATCGACGAGGTTGTGCGGCTGATGCACGACGCTGCGGCGTGGATGTCCGCCAAGGGAACGCCCGCCTGGGACGTCGCGCGGATCGACCGGACATTCGCGGAGACCTTCGTCCTGAGATCCGAGCTCCTAGTCGCGAGTTGCAGCGACGGCATCCATGTCTCGACGATGCCAGCGGAGTGCTTAAGCTACTCCTAGCGCATTGGGCGCTGGGACGGGGCGGGGGTGCATACCGCCCTCGCACAACACGTTGCGAAGCCGCTTCGCCGGCGTTCCGGCGCGTGAGCGCGTCGGCCTGAAGTACGGAAAGAAGGTGGCTCGTGAGCGATACGAGCATATCCGAGGCAAGACGCCCGAAACGACGTTTCCACTTGAGCGTATCCAGATCGACCACACGCTCGTCGACGTGGTCTGCGCGAGCGCTTTCGACCGTGAGCATGTCGGCCGTCCCTGGATCACTATCGCGCTCGACGAATGCACCCGAGCCGTCCTCGCGTTCGTGCTGACCTGGGAATATCCAAACGCCTCGACCGTCGCTCAGTGCATGACGCGGGTGATGACGCCCAAGGATGAGTGGCTGGAGCGCGTCGGCGTTCCACTCCCATGGCCGATGTATGGCACGCCCAATAGCGTCTATCTCGACAACGCAGCTGAGTTTTGGTCACGCGCCCTGTTCTATGGGTGCAGGGAATACGGCATCGCGCCGCCCGAGCATCGCCCGCCAGGGCTGGTCCATTTCGGCGGCATCATTGAACGCTTCATGGGCACGGCGATGGACCAGATGCGGCTGCTCCCCGCAGCAACCGCCCGTGATCGCGGCTTCGACAAGGTCAAGACCCGCAATCCGAACGAGGCGGCCGAGATGACCCTCGATGAGCTAGAGGTCTGGATGCTCGAGTTCATCTGCGGCCAGTATCACGTCCGGCCGCACAGCACGACCAAGCAGCGCCCGGATCTGGCCTGGGAGCGCGGCATCTATGGCACCGAGAAGCGTGCAGGCGCCGGCCTCCCGCCGATCATCGCTGACAAGCAGAAGCTCTATCTCGACTTCGCCGACATCGAAGACCGGACGATCGAGCGCTACGGCATGCGCTGGGACAATATCGAATACTGGGACGAGGTGTTGCGGCCGTTCCTGGACGCTGGAGAGCAACGCAAGTTCGTCGTCCGCCGAAACCCCTACGACGCCTCACGCATCTACTTCCTCCACCCAATCGAGGGGACCTATTGCGAGCTGCGCTGCGAGCAGATTACCCTTCTCGCCGCCTCGAACAGCTCGCGCTCGACGACGGCCTGAAACACGTCCTGCGCCCTGATCCACATCTCGGGCTCATTGGCGACGCGCTTCTTCTTGAGCTTGAAGGAGCGACGATTCCAGACGTTGTCGCCGACATATTTCTCGTTGATCAGAATCTGGTGGACCGTGCCCCGGGTCCAGGGACGCCCAAGATCGGTCGGAACGCCGCGTTGATTGAGATCGTCCGCAATCTCCCGCTCGCTATATCCCTGATGGACGAAAGCCCGGTAGATGCAGCGGACCAGATCGACCTCTTCGGCAGGGCCCAGCGTCAGGATCACCCGATCTGTCTGAATGCTCTTGTGCTCGCCCCGTTCGAGAAGCCCCTTGATGACGCCATGCTCGTCAATCAGCGTCCGACGCAGGCCGAAGCCGGCAGGCCCGCCCTGGCGGTAGCCTTTCTCGATCAGTCGGCCCTGGCCGGCGAACACCTTGGTTGAAAGCTCGCGGCTGTATTCGCCAGCCATCGCGCGTTTGACGCCCTTGACGATGGTCGAGATCGGGCTGCCGTCATTGTCGAATTGCTCGGCGCAATATTCGACGGCGATGCCGGCACGCCGACAAATATACTCGTAGTAGGCGCTTTCGTCGGCGTCCTGGAAGCGCCCCCAGCGGCTGACATCATAAACGAGAACCAGAGTGAAATCGGTGCTGCCCGATTGCACGTCCTCGATGAGTTGCCTGAGCGCGTCGCGTCCCTCGATCTTTAACCCGCTTTTTCCAGCGTCTTCATAGGTTCGCACGATCTCGATTCCACGCGCCTCAGCATATTGGTTGATCGCGTCGGATTGGTTTTCGGTCGAATACTTCTGATGATCCGTCGACATGCGGACGTATTCGGCAGCCCGAAGTGGACGTTCAAGCTGCCCTGACCGGTCATCATCGTAAACTCTCCGGCTCATCACATGACGCCCTCCTGAAATCGGCTGCGGCGGTCCGGGCGACCTACCGCCGCAGCGCATGACGGGCCTGTGCCGCCACTCCGCAATGAAACCAGTCTAACTGCGGAGAAAACGGAAGATGTTGCCGAAAACGGGCAGGAAATTACCCCAATGGACAGGCGTCCTCGGCGGGCGTGAAATCTACGCGCGAACCATCGCGGAACTGCTGCGCAAAGAGCATGGCGACAGCCGCCGCGCGATCAAGCAGCTCATGCGTCAAACGGATGCAAGCGAGAGGACCGTGAAGCATTGGCTCTCAGCGCAGCACGGGCCGGATACGGTGTATTTCCTGCGCCTGGTGGTTTCGTCGCCCGTCATCAGGGCCTTCGTTCTCGGCCTGCTCGAAGGCCCGGCGGCGATCCCGTTGACCGGCCCGGTGGATCGCATATCGCTCGCCAGAGCTCGTGAAGCCTATGCGGCCGGCGAAGCCGCTGGCGGACGTTCAGAAACGGGTGCGCGGGAATATGACCCTAAACGTGTCCCTGAACGTGACCCTATAAATGTCCCTGATCGGGCAGAGATCAATGAGCGACAACGCTGGTTTCTGGGCCGAGTCGTCGAGGGTCGATGCGACGCCAGGGAGATCGCGGCTGTTTGGGACGTCAGTCTGAAAACCGCGCGACGGGACATCGCCGCACTCAAGGCGGCAGGTCTCATTTGCTATTTTGGATCACCAAGGAAAGGGCGGTATCGCAAGACAACTGGATAGCCGGAATGCCAGCATCGTGGATGCCCCGAGGGCTCCGCCGAATCGGTGGGCTTGAATTGTGAGGCGGAAAGGGTGAAGTTCGGTGCCGTGCATGACGTGAACTCGCTGAGCGCGGTTATGATCGCCCGTGACGATCACGATAGCGCACTAATTGCAGCTCCCAAACCCCGGCACCACCTTCAGGGTTTATTCAAAAAAATCGTTGAATATCAAAATGATAACGAACATCGTGGGATGATCCATAATCACCCGAGCGGCGACGCGACCCCGAGCGAAAACGACATCGTCGCGACGCGCAGGCTTTCCGACCTTGGTCGATCGCTCGATATCGAGATCGTCGATCATATTGTCGTCACGGCGACCCACGCCCAGCGCGTCGCAGCGAGCGGGCGCATAGGATCTGATCGTGCGCCCGCCTGCGCCCATGTTCTGCGCGACAATCCCGGGTCGGGAGGCGGCGGACAACAGCAAAGTGCGTCAACCGCGCTCGCAAATGCGCGCCGAGCCTATAAGCGCCGCCAGTTCCGCCGAGAGCTGATCGGGTCGCCAAAGCTCTTCGGCGAACCGGCCTGGGACATGCTGATCGACCTCTTCATTCACGAAAGCGAGGGCAAGAAGGTGGCAACGAGCGCCCTTTGCCTCGCTTCGACCGCGCCTCCCAGCACTGCGCTGCGGCTGGTCAACAAGCTTTGCGAGGCAAAGCTGCTCGTGAAGATAGACGATCCCGACGATGGCAGGCGCCAGTTTGTCGAACTGACGCCCGACACGGCCGCGCGTCTCGAAAACTATTTTGGCGCGGATGAGGGAGGGATGCAGGAGGGTTGAGGCGCCGTCTGGAAATGGATTGGACGGGCGCAGCGTTGGGGGGAGGAGAATCCCGGAGAGGTTCACGATCGCATTGCCGCCGGCTCGCGACGTTAAATTGCTGTTAACCATCCTGTCCTATTTCGAGGCAAGGGGGCCAGCGGCAGGTCGCGGTGTGGGGGTAACGCGACCTGCCAATCAGGCAATGACATCAGGGACTGATCATTCGAAGCGCCGGGCGCACTTCGGGCCTACCGCACCGGGCTGAATCATCTCGCGCGGCGCACCGATCGCCAAACCAGGTCCGGGCGAGCGGTCGGCAGGCAAATGGCGAATGGCGCTACGAACCAGCATTAGCCGGCGGACAGGATAAAGCGCCGCTTCAAAGCGACCTGGCCTCGGTTGCAATCGATTATTGGACTGTTCGCCGTATCATTTTCACCGATGGACGCGCTTAATTCGAGCAGATAACAGGTCCCGCCGCGATCATTACGGATGCGGCGGTAAGCAGGAGCAGGGCTGTGAGCGAGGAAGCGGGGCGCAACGAGAATCTCATTACTTTGACGGCTGACATCGTTGCGGCGCATGTGACGAACAACAAGGTCGAAGTCGGCGATATTCCTCGGCTGATCGGATCGGTTTACGACGCTCTCGCCAGCGTCGGCCAGCCCGGCAAGCCTGAGCAACAGGCCCCAGTCCCCGCGGTTTCGATCCGCGCTTCGATAAAGCCGGATTACATCGTCTGTCTGGAGGACGGCAAGAAGCTCAAAATGCTGAAACGCCACCTGATGACCCACTATCAGATGACCCCTGACCAGTACCGGGCGAAGTGGGGGCTGCCTGCCGACTATCCCATGGTCGCGCCAAATTATGCCGAGCAGCGCCGCGAGCTCGCGAAGAAGATCGGCCTCGGCCGGCAACCGACCGTCCGCCGCGGCCGCGGCAAGCGCAAGAAGCTCTCCATCGCTACATGAGTATCGTGGCCGCAGGGCTGATATTCCTCTGCACGCCCACCCTTGTCGCCGATGGCGATGGCCCGGTCTGGTGTGCCGAGGGTCCACGCATCCGCATCGCGGGCATCGCCGCGCGCGAACTGGATGGTACTTGCCGTCGCGGCCATCCCTGTCCCCGCGCTGGACCGATCGCGGCGCGCAATGCATTGGTGGAGCTGCTTGGCGGCTCGCGCGGTGAGGTTCGGATCGCCAACGCAGGCATCAGCCATATCCGCGTCCGCGCAGCGCCAATGCGCTGTCTCTCGACCGGTCCGGCGGGCGGCGCCAGAACCGGTGCCTTCTGCACTCTTGCCGATGGCCGCAACCTCAGCTGCGCGATGCTTGCGACCGGCACCGTCGCGCGCTGGGAGCGCTACTGGCGTTCCGACCAGCGTTGCCGGCCCTGACAACGCCAGATCTCCTGAGCAATATTTACATCGTGGCCGGATATGTACCTACCGGTGGAGTAATAAATTCTGGAATAAAGTGTCGGTTTGTTTCCAACAGCCCCGGGGGGTCGAAAGGATCAAGAGTCTTGTTCTCGCGAGTATGAATTCCTTTACTGAGGGCATCGCGTGGAAGGTACGCCAGACAACGCTAAGCGAGAACATTTCAAGAACCGCATGATGGCCGTTACCGCCGGAGGTCGCTAAGCCCCAGTTCTTCCCACATCCATGTAAAGTCATAGGTGCCCATCGGATCGGCGGTGCCCGATTTTGCCGCGCCATTTTCGATATATTTGAGCCAGTCGGCTACCTTTACCCGCCCCGCCTTTGTACAGGCCAGAACGCGTGGCGTCTTGTGGCTGAGGGCTGGGACCGGCTCATCGAGCGTTTTCGTATATTCACGGGTCAGCATATCGTGAACGATGCGCTCCATTTCATGCGGTGGAATATCCAGCGCCTCGTCCTGTGGCGTGCGGGCGGCATCGTCGGCCATAACCTGATCGAGCGTCCGGATTTCGGCCATAGGCGCGCTCACGCAATCACCAAGCCATTCGCCCATCTGGGTAATTGCTCGCTCCGCGCGGGCGGCACTGTTTACCTCGACGATCAGCTTGCGCCCTGCCAGTTCCACATTGGCAAAAACCGGCGTGCCGTCATCCATGGTCGTGACGAAGGCCCGCTTGCCTTTGGTCGCTTGCGGCTTCTTGTTCTTCGTCGCTGGTGCCAGCCAGTTCCAGAAACTGTCGCTGGCAGGTTCCAGCCATTGTGCCGCGTTCAGCCTTCGGATCAGGCTCTTGCCGACCACGCCTTTCGCCAGCGGAAAAACGATACGGTGGAACACCAGGTCATCGCCGTCGGCGTTGACCATATCCGGCGCGCTGCCGGGCATGGCCTTGCCCAGACAGTCGAGCAGCCACATGTTCGTGAACATCGGTCCCGATGCTCCCAGAAGCGCGTCCCGATCGGACGGGTCCAATTCCGCAGTGTCCTGAGTTTCGTCGGCAAGTCGGGAAAATGCCTCGACCACTCGCACGGCGCCCTCAGCGCTGAACGGCAACAGCGCTCCGGAAATGCCATGGCGCCCGTTCACGTCGACAACCCTTGCGGCGATCTTGTCCCAGTTGACCAGGGTCTGGGTTGCACCGTGTTCGCGCACCGTCACCGGAGCAACGTCGCGCAGCAGATCGCGCAAGGTCATCGACTGACCAGGCACGACTTCGCTGACCTCATAGAGCGACATGACCGTATCGCGTAACGCGCGCATATAGGCCTTGTTCGGCGCCTTTTCGTTCCAGCCCCGGCGCTTGAGATAGTCATCGACCAGATTGCGACCGTCGGGTTCCAGTTCCTGCGTAAGCAGATCTTCAAAGGCGCAGCCCCATAGCGGCCCTTGCCAGTGATCGCCAATTATCTCGAATATGGCGTCAGGCTCGAGTCCGGTCGCTTCGCTCGCCGGATCGAGATGCGCGGACAGCATTTCGGCCAATGCCTCATCCCATGGCGCGCGATCCGCATATTTCATCAGGCCGGAAAGATCGTGAGCCGATTTCGATCTGGACATTCAGATGGGCCTTTCCACGCCGAGGCGGCGCATTTCTCGATAGATGGTCGATCGGCCGATGCCGAGTTGTCGTGCTGCTTCTGTCGGCGAGATGCTCGCTTCGACCAGTTTGATGGCGGCATGTACCTTGGACATGTCGAGCGGCTGACGGCCGGGCAACTTGCCTTTGGCGCGCGCGGCGGCGATCCCATCCCTGGTTCGCTCGGAGATCAGTCTCCGCTCGAAATGGGCGATGGCCCCGAACACATGGAAGATGAGTTCGCCGGCGGCCGACGATGTGTCGATCTTTTCCTCAAGACTCAGGAGGGCTCTGTTGCAAAGATTGGCGGCAGTCAGAGGTAGGCTGTCGCTCTGCGCCGATCAGGCGGCTGCTGCGAAATGGTGGTTGAGCATGCCCATGGCCTCCGTCAGCGCCGAGGGCCCAATGCCAAAAGCTCTCTCCACAAGGCGCACCTCGCCCCTGATGCCGGGCTGCAGGCACCAGGGGCGAGCCTGTCCTTTGCGCAGGGCTCGCATGACTTCGAATCCCTTGATCGTGGCATAGGCCGTGGGGATCGATTTGAAACCGCGCACCGGCTTGATCAGTATCTTGAGCTTTCCGTGATCGGCCTCGATCACGTTATTGAGATACTTCACCTGCCGGTGGGCCGTCTCCCGGTCCAGCTTTCCTTCGCGCTTCAATTCGGTGATCGCTGCACCATAGCTCGGCGCTTTGTCGGTATTGAGCGTGGCAGGCTTTTCCCAGTGCTTCAGGCCTCGCAGGGCCTTGCCCAGGAACCGCTTCGCTGCCTTGGCGCTGCGGGTCGGCGACAGGTAGAAATCGATCGTGTCGCCCCGCTTGTCGACTGCCCGGTACAGGTAGGTCCACTTGCCCCGCACCTTGACGTAGGTTTCATCCAGGCGCCAGCTCGGATCAAAGCCACGCCGCCAGAACCAGCGCAGCCGCTTCTCCATCTCCGGGGCGTAGCACTGGACCCAGCGATAGATCGTCGTATGGTCGACCGAAATGCCGCGTTCCGCCAGCATTTCCTCAAGGTCGCGATAGCTGATCGGATAGCGACAATACCAGCGCACCGCCCACAGGATCACATCACCCTGGAAATGGCGCCACTTGAAATCCGTCATCGTTCCGTCCGTCCAATCTCCGCCAAGCATGCTCAAGCTTCACGATTTTTGCAACAGAGCC